>JBDSEX010000334.1:0-3943 GCA_039919835.1 Luteimonas sp. | reverse complement strand
CTCGGTCAGCGCTGCGATGTCGTCGCTGGGGATCCCGTACACCCGTTCGAGCGTGAGTGCCCGTTCTGCGGTGTGGCTCCAGATCACTTCCGGCACGTACAGGTCGGGCGAGTTGAGCCAGAAGCGGCGCAGCACCGAGGCGTTCGCGCCTTCGCGTTGCAGGTCGAGTTCGGCGGCCAGCGTGTTCTCGACCTCGGACACGATCTCGCGGGGGCGGATCTTGTCTGCCGCCGGATGCGTACGGTCGACAATGCCGGCAATTGAATTGAGCAGCGCGATGTCGGCGCCGATCTGTTTTTCGATGTCGGGACGCAGCACCTTCACGACGACCTGGCGGCCGTCATGCAGGGTTGCCGCGTGCACCTGCGCAATGGACGCGGACGCGAGCGGCGACGTATCGAAAGTCGCGTAGGCCTCGGCGATGCCGCGACCCAGCGCGGCCTCGACCATGCCGCGCGCGACTTCGCCATCAAACGGCGCAACGCGGTCCTGCAGCAACGACAGTTCGTCCGCGATGTCGCCGGGCACCAGGTCGCGCCGCGTAGACAGGATCTGCCCGAACTTGACGAAGATCGGCCCGAGTTCCTGCAACGCCATTCGCAGCCGCGCGCCGCTCGGCATCGCGGCGATCTCTGCAGACGCGCGCGGCACGAACGGGCGCGCGAGCTTGAGCCAGGGTTCGGCCGGCGTGTCCTCCAGCAGGTCGTCCAACCGGTAACGCAACAGCACGCGACCGATGCGCCATGCGCGCAGCAGCGAACTCATCGCGCGTCGTCCCGTGGCTGCAGGCGCGCGACACGCGCGGCGATGCGTTCGACATCGTCATGGAGCGCATCGACGTCGTCGAGGAAGGCGTTGAGCTCGTCCTTTCCAATCACGTCGCGCGATTCCTCGGTGACGTACTCGGCAGAAGTCTCGGCCAGATTTTTTGCGGCGACGCGCGCATGTTTCAGCGCCCCGGCGATCGCGTTGGCGATCTGCACGCCGATGACGTCGCCGAACACCGCGGCGAAGGGTTGTTGCCAATCCGGATCGAAACGCTCGGCCAGTCGCTGCAACCGGCGCGCGAGGTCGGCATCGCCGGACACGTGCAGCTTGCCAACCGTCGGCGCATCGTCGCGGCGCAGGAACGGCAGTTGCGAGATCAGGCCAGCGAGCGTGCTGCGCACCGCGAGATCGGGAATCTCCGTCGCATCCAGCGGGCCGACGCGCAACTGGTCGCCGTCGACGCTGACCTCCAAGGCCAGGGGCGGCGATGCGACCTGCAACGCGACGCGGCGGCCATCGAGTGACTTCAGCGCGATGCGGGTGTCATCATCTAGCGCCAGCGCGCGGTTGAGCGCGGATTCGAGCACGCGTGCGGCGTGTGGCTTCCAGTTGAACGGCGATGGAGGCGATTCGGTCATCGCTGCATTCTACGTGGCGCCGGTGATCGCGCAGGGCGGCCCCAGGCACGCTTGATGCAAATCGACGAGACCCGCCAAGGCAGATCGTGATTTCGCTCACGGCGATGGGGGGCCAAGGCCCGTGCTTTGAAACGATGCGCTCAAATGTTCCATGCCTTGTGCGATCGATATTCTCGGCACGTAGCCAAAATCGCGCGTGGCGGGTGTCATGTCGTACCAGTGGGTGGTGCTCAGCTGCTCGGCGAGGAAACGCGTCATCGGCGGCTCGCCGCGAAGGGGCAACAGTGTCCACGCCGCTTCGCAGGCCATGCCGATGGCATACGCCACGCCGAAGGGGATCGTCTTCGCGACCTGCGGCGCGCCGGCGGCCTGCAACAGGCCGTTGACGATGTCGCGCACCGGTTTCGGCTCTCCATTGCTGATGAAGTAGGCCCGTCCCGCGCAGGCTGCATCCGGCGAGAGGTGCGCGAACGCATCGAAGTGCGCCTGCGCGGCATTGTCGATGTAGGTGGTGTCTATGAGGTTGTCGCCATCGCCGACGAAACGCAGGCGCCCTGCCTTTGCGCGCTGGACCAATCGCGGAAGCAGCTGGTTGTCGCCTGGCCCCCAGATCAGCCGCGGCCGCAATGCGATCGTCGCGAGATCCGCGTCGTTGGCTGCGAGCACCGCGAGTTCGGCGATTTTCTTGGTGGCCGCATACGGCGCCTTGAAGTGTTCGCCATAGGGCACCGTCTCCGCGCTGCCGCCCTCGACCGGATGCGTCGCGCGATGCGTCACGCTGGGCGTCGAGGTGTAGACGAGTTGGCCGATGCCGTGCGTGCGGCACGCCGCGATGACGTTGTCTGTGCCGGTGACGTTGGCGGCGTGATACGACGCGTAACTGCCCCACGCGCCCGCCTTGGCGGCGCTGTGGAAAATCGCATCATGGGATTTTGCGGCATCGATGACGGCATCGCGATCGGCGAGGTCGCCCTGCACCTGCGGCACGCCGAGCGCATCGAGTGGCGCATACCGCCCGCGGTTGAAGCTGCTGACGTGGTGGCCGCGCTCGACCAGGCCGCGACAAAGTGCGTGCCCGAGAAACCCTCCGCCGCCCGTCACCAGAATCTTCATCTCGTTGCCTTCATGGACCCGCCGAATTTGTAGAAGTGCCCTTTCGCGCGATGTGCATTCCCGGTAGAGCCTTCGCGCCCTTGGGCGCTGCTACGACCGGTGGACGTCCGCGGGGGACACTCGCCTGCTGGCCCACATCGCCAGCGTCTCGCGCCCGATTTTTGCATTGTGGCGGATGTCCACCGGGAACCCGGGGTGCGGCAGGAATGCGTCGACCTTCGCCGCATGCACGAACCCGTCGGCGAGATGCCTCAGCTCTTCCTCGATCCGCGGCCACGCATCGCGTGCGACGCCTTTTCGCAACTCGACGCACAGCACCGGCAGCTGCACCCCCTGCTCGCCGATGCCGACCAGCGCCGTGCGCCGCACGTCGGGGTGTGTGTTGAAGATCGGTTCGATCTGTTCTGTGCACAGGGTGCTGTCGGCGGTCACCACGCGTTGCGCCTTGCGGCCACAAAACCATAGACGGCCTTCGCCGTCGAGCCAGCCGAGGTCGCCCATGCGGTGGACGACGCGTTCGCCGCCATCGGCTACAGACTCCCGGATCTTCGCAAGACGCGTCGCCTGGTCGCGGTTGAAGTACGTGTCCGTGGTGGCGGGGCCGGCTACCGTGATCTCGCCAACGATGCCTGGGCGAACCAGCAAGTCATCGGACCAATCGGCGATGGCGCCGTCGCTGATGCCGATGATGCGGACCAGGTTTGGCGCGACCGCTCGACCGACGCAGATGCCGGCGCCACGCTCGGTGGCATCGCGCGTGGATTGCAGCTCGCGGCCTTCGATCACTGCGACGGGCAGGCATTCCGTCGCGCCGTACGGGGTCCAGAATTGCGCATCGTCCGGCAGCAGCGCGAGCATGTCCTCGACGACCGCGTTTGGCACCGTGGCGCCCGCCGATGTCACCCGCGTTACCGTCGGCATATACCTGCCATGCCGTGCCAGCACCTCCATCAGCGCAGGTGATCCGAACAGCTGGGTGACGCCGAAGCGCTCGATCGCGTTCAGCAGTTTGCGCGGATTGGCACGCGCGGGCTGCGTCGGGTCCATGTCTGGAATGATCGACGTCAGCCCCAGCGCCGGATCGAACAACGCGAACGGCGGAAACGTCGGCAGGTCGATCCCGCCGGGTTCGATGCCGAACGCATCGCGCAGCATCGCGACCTGCGCGACGAAATGCCGGTGCCGGTAGACGACGCCTTTGGGCACGCCGGTCGAGCCACTGGTGAACAGGATGGCGGCGATGTCGTCGGGTTTCGTGTCCACCAGCTGCGCACCCTCCGCTGTCGATGACACGGCGCGCCCGCGGCCTTCGATGTCCGCCAGTGTCGTGCCGCCCCAGCCGAACCTGCTGCCAACCGTGACCAGATGGGTGGCCGACGCGGCCCAACGCAGCGCGATGCGTGCCATGTGCGCGAGCGGGATGC
>JBDSEX010000328.1:0-3808 GCA_039919835.1 Luteimonas sp. | reverse complement strand
GCCGATCTCGACGAGATCCTGCCCGGCCTGCTCGAAGGGCGCACCCGCGTGTACTACCACTTCGGTCGCGACACCGAATTCGACCTGAAGCTGATCGGTTGGCTCAACCGCGTGCGCGCTCAAGTGCGGCAGGGCGCGCAGCCGCCACATGAGTTCCTGGAACTCGGCCACCTGCTGGACGAGTTGCGCCTGTTCAAGGACAAGGACGAACTGAAGCTGATGCAGCGCGCCGCCGACATCAGCGTGCTGGCGCACCAGTCGGCGATGCGCGCGGCGCGGCCGGGCGTGCGTGAATATGAATTGCAGGCGGAGATCGAGAAGGTGTTCCGCAGCCACGATGCATGTCCGGCCTACAGCAGCATTGTCGGTGCGGGCGCCAATGCCTGCGTGCTGCATTACGTTGCCAACGCCGCACAGGCGAAGGACGGCGACTTGGTCCTGATCGACGCGGGCGCGGAATATCGCGGTTACGCAGCCGACATTACCCGCACGTTTCCGGTCAACGGACGCTTCTCGACGGAACAGCGCGCGCTGCACGACCTGGTCGGCGCAGCACAAGCCGCGGCGTTGGCGCGGGCCAAGCCTGGAATTTCCTACGAAGCGGGGCACCACGCCGCGGTCGAAACACTGACCGACGGATTGCTGCGCCTGGGACTTCTAAAGGGCAAGCTGGAACGAAACATCGCCGACGGCGCCTACAAGCGCTTCTACCGCCACAAGACCGGGCACTGGCTCGGCCTGGACGTGCACGATGTCGGCGAATACCGTATCGATGGCGAATCGCGCCTGCTCGAAGCGGGGATGGTATTCACCATCGAACCCGGCCTGTACGTTTCGCCCGACGATACGTCGGTGCATGCCAAGTGGCGCGGCATCGGCATTCGCACCGAAGACGATGTGCTGGTGACGCGCGATGGGCACAAGGTGCTCACGGACAACCTGGCGCGCAGCGCGGATCAGATCGAGGCATTGATGGCTGCGTAATACGCAGTCAGCCTCGCGTGTTCCTGGGCGCCCAAAACAAGTGCAATGCGTCCGATGCAGCAGCCGATGCCGGCTGCGCCGCGGAGGTCAGATTGTTTGCACTTGGCGAAGCCCCGGCAGTCACATCACAGTGCGTCGGCGAATCCGTCTCGCGTCAGGTTGATCGGCGCGCCATCGGTACAGACCACGTCGTCCTCAATGCGAATGCCGCCATACGGCTTGAACGCGGCGACGCGATCCCAGTCGATGCTCGGGCCGAGACCTTTTTCCTTGAGCTCGTCGAGCAGCATGTCGATGAAATAAATGCCCGGCTCGATCGTGACCACCATGCCAGGCTCAAGCACGCGGGTCATGCGCAGATAGGGATGGCCTTCGGGCCGGGGAATGGTGCCGCCCCGATCGCTTTGGGCGAAGCCTGCCACGTCATGCACCTGCAGTCCGATGCCGTGGCCGATGCCGTGCGGGAAAAAAGCGCTGCTGACGCCGGTTTCCACCGCCACGTCCGGCGCCACGGTGATCAGCCCGAAATCCTTGAGGATGCCTGCCAGCGCCAGGTGCGCATCAAGGTGCAGTTGCTTGTAGTCGAAGCCGTCGCGTACCTGGTCGCACATTTTCAGTTGCGCCACGTCCACCGCGTCGATCAATGCCTGGAACTCGCTGCCGGTATCGCTGGCGTAACTACGCGTGATGTCGCAGGCGTAACCGTTGTAGCTTGCGCCGGCGTCAATCAGGAAGCTGCGCACCGGCTTGGGCGGCACGCGGTCGCGATCGGTGTAATGCAGCACTGCACCGTGCTCGTTGAGCGCGATGATGTTGCCGTAGGGCAGGTCGTTGGCGTCCTGGCCCGCTGCCTGGCAATAGCCGAGGTGGATGCCGAACTCACTGGCGCCGGCGCGAAAACCGCGCTCGGCCGCGCGATGCGCGCGCACGCCGATGCGGGTGGCTTCGCGCATCATCGAGATCTCGTAGGGCGTCTTGTACGCACGCTGGTATTCGAGGTAGTCGATGACGATCTGCGGATTATTGGGAACGAACGCCTGCTCCGCCCCTGAGTTGATTGCGCTTTGCGGCTCACCGAGGATCGCGCACCGCGCGGCGACCTTGGGCAGATGCTGCAGTGCTTCTTCGGGCTTGCGGATCACGACGATGTCGAAATGCTCGACCCACCAACCATTGGGGGCGTCCGGCACCACGTGCCAGTAGTCGAACGGCTGGTAATAGATCGCCTTGGGCTTGTCACCCGGCGAATACACCAGCCAGCTGTGCGGTACTTGCGTCAGCGGCAACCAGTGCTTGAACTGCGGATTGACTACGTACGGGTAGTCGCGATCGTCGAAGAGCTGGTAATGCTGCGTACCGCTCGGGATCACCAGATGGTCGAAGCCACCGCGCGACAGCGCTTCGTCGGCGCGTTCCTTCACCGTGGCCAGATGGCGGGAGTAGAGCGAGGAGAAGTCGGGGGGCGTCATCGCTGTGGCTCAAGGGGGGCGAACGCCGATTTTGACGCAATCGCATGCATGGCGTTGGGACGGAGGCCTTCGCAGGGTGGGACGTTTGCGTGACGGCACAGCGTTTCGCGCCCTTCGGGTGCCGTGACCCGCTTACTCGTAACTGCCGCCGGGCGATTCGATCCAGGCGGTGACATTGTCGGTGGCCGCCTTCGACAGCAGGATGAAGCGTGCGCCGGCCCACCATTGCCCCGGCGCGCTCGCCTGGTCGAGCCAGAGCAGGTGTGCGCCGCATTCGATCCGGGCCACGCCGGCCTCGGGATGCGGCAGGTTGAATCGCCATTGGTATAGCGCGTCCTCGCGCAGGACGGTGTTGGTGATCAGCAGCACGCCTGATTCCGACAGGTTGCCGAGGCGGCCGATCACTGTGTCGGTCATCGCGTCGACCACTTCAATCTGTTCGATGACGCGGCGGCGTCGAGCGCGGCGGAATTCTGAATTCATGCGGGTGCCTTCCATGCCGGGTTCTGCTCGCCTTGTCCGGCAAAACTGCGCAGCGCAGACAGCGCTGCCTGCCAGGCACGATCCACCAGCCGGCTGCTTTCGATGGTGACCACGCGCGCCTGGTTGCGCGCCATCGCCCGCGCGAGGTGGTCCAGCGTCATTTCAGACACGCGCTGGCCGCGATTGTTGACGAACAGCGCGTTGTCGGTGATTGGGCTGTACCAAGACAAGCGCTGCCGGGATTTGTCGCCCTGCTGGTTGTTGGTGAACTCGATCCAGGTGCCGAACGGCAGCACGCGCAGATGCTCATAGCAGGCCTGCTCCTCCGCATTCCGCGATTTGGGTTCAACAGGCTTCGTTTCCGCCTTCTGCGCGCCCAGCCTGGCGTGTGACTTGAGCTTCAGGGTCAGCTCGGTGCGCGAAGTTGGATCGTCGTCGTTTTCGTCAGGTGCGCGGCTGAGTTGGCGCCCCATCGCCGCCGCTTCGTTGGCGTGGTAACCCACCTGCAGCATCGACTGTTCGATCTGCGAGGCCAGATCGTGGTCGGCCTTGCCGTCGCGGCTGCCGGTGGCCTTGATGATGCGTTTGGTCGCATCCAGGTGCGCGCGCCAGAGCTCGGAATCCTCGCCGTTGCGCAGCAATACCAGCGTCAGCACGTCGGCCCATGCCTGCCGTAGCAGCGTCTGCACGAAGCGTGGAAGGCGCTGCCCCTGCAGGATCTCGTCGAGTGCGGCCGCAGCGCGCTGTTTCGCGACGATCAGTTTTTCCTTGCCGCGCGCGGAGTCCACGTGGCGCCGCTCGCTGACTTCCGCGCGCCGCGCCTGCAGTTGCAACTGCTGCTGCAGTTCGGTGTTGGCCTGTTCGAAGACCCC
>JBDSEX010000324.1:0-9503 GCA_039919835.1 Luteimonas sp. | reverse complement strand
CGCGTTCGCCGGCTGCATAGGCGCGATCACGGGCGAAACCCGATCCGGCATCGCCGCGCGTTTCGCGGTGAACACGGACCAGCGGGGGTTTATTGCCGGCCGAACAAGCGCCCGCACGATTGACGCTGCGGTGCCGAATTGTTCCGCAGAATCCGGGGCAAGCACTGCACGAATCCCTCAGCCGCGATGTTCCAGCGCGAGGTATTCGGAAGACTGCATCTCGATCAGCCGCGACGCGGTGCGCGCGAAGGCGTCGCGAAGGCGGTCGCCGGTGTACAACGCCGGCGGCGCGGCCGCGGCGGTGCAGACGAGGTTGACGTGGCGGTCGTACAACTCGTCGACCAGCGTGACGAAGCGGCGCGCCGCATCGTCGTGCTGCGCGTCCATCGCCGGGATGCCGCCGAGCAGCACGGTGTGGAATTCCTGCGCGATCTCGATGTAATCGGCACTGCCGCGCGGACCTTCGCACAAACCGGCGAAATCGAACCAGGCCATGCCCTTGCACCGCGCGCGCGTGGCGATCTTGCGTCCTTCCAGTTCGATGCTGCCGTCGCGATGTGCGTCGTCGCCGCCGAGCTCGCGCCAGCGCGAGTGCAGCCACGCGTCGGATTGCCCGTCCAGCGGGACGCGATAGACCGGCGAGCGGGTGAGCGCGCGCAGGCGGTAGTCGGTGGGGCTGTCCAGGTGCACGACCGCGCAGTGTTTCTCGATCAATGCGATCGCGGGCTCGAAGCGCGCGTGCTGCAGGCCGTCCTTGTAAAGCTCGCGCGGCGGCGTGTTGGAACTGGTCACCAACGTCACGCCCTCGGCGAAGAGTTTTTCCAGCAGGCGCCCAAGCAACATCGCGTCGCCGATGTCGGACACGAAAAACTCGTCGAGCACCAGCACCCGCCATTGCCGTCCCCACTGGCTGGCGATGGTGGCGAGCGGGTCGCGTTCGCCGCTGTGCACGCGCAATTGCTGGTGCACGTCACGCATGAAACGGTGGAAGTGCGTGCGGCGTTTTTCCCCGATCGGCAGGCCCTCGAAAAACAGGTCGACCAGGAAGGTCTTGCCGCGGCCGACGCCACCCCACAGATACAAGCCTTGCGCGGCCGGCGGCTGGTCCTTGCCGAACAGCGCACCGAGCAATCCGTTTCTCGGCGGCGGTTGCAGCAGTGCTGCATGGATGCCGTCGAGCGCATGCAATGCGGCGTGCTGCGCCGTATCGTCCTGCCAGTCGCCGCGCGCGACGCCGGCGGCGTAACGCGTCGACGGCTGCGCCGTTGCTTCGGCCTCAGCCATCGGCGGCGGGCAAATAGGCTTTGACCCCGTTCTTGATCGCGCCGCGCAGGTCCATCAGCTTGCGATGGAAGAAATGACTGGTGTCCGGCATCTTCACCAGCTCGGCCTGCGCCCGGGTGGCTTCCAGCCATGCGTACACCGCCTGTGGATCGACGATTTCATCGGCGTCGCCCTGGATCACCAGCCACGGCATCGTCGGCCGTTCGATGCTTGCGAAATCCCAGCGGCCGGCAGGCGGCGCGATCGAGATCAGGACGTCCGGCTGCAGTTCGCCGGCAGCGCGCAACGTCACATAGGCGCCGAAACTGAAACCCGCCAGCCACAGTTGCTCCTGCGGGCGCTGCGAACGCACCCACGCCGCCACCGCGCGCAGGTCGTCGCGCTCGCCGTCGCCATCGTCGAAGGCTCCGGCGGACTGGCCCACGCCGCGGAAATTGAAACGCAGCGTGGTGATGCCGAGTTCGCGCAGCGCGCGCGCGGTCATCGTCACCACCTTGTTGTGCATGCTGCCGCCTTCGGTGGACAGCGGATGGCAGGCGATGGCGACGACCGGTTGCGCCGGCACGTCGGCTTCGGGCGGTT
The DNA here is from genome assembly GCA_039919835.1 of Luteimonas sp. Lineage (GTDB taxonomy): Bacteria > Pseudomonadota > Gammaproteobacteria > Xanthomonadales > Xanthomonadaceae > JALYOU01. Next base: position 7,637 of record JBDSEX010000324.1, on the reverse strand, counting down.
CGACGATCGCTTCGATCGGGCCGGCGGGGCCGTCGATCAGCAGGGGCGTCGACACCTTCGGAAAAGCGGGGTTCACCATGGGCGGATCATAAGTGCAGTGCTGGACCGAGGCGCGACGGCCGACAGCAACATGAAGCCATCCGCTGCACACGACGGCGACGACTCTGCAGAGATCGGCGGCGAAAGACCGGGCAACAGGCAAGGCCGCGTCCACAAACGACAACGCCGCCCAGGGGCGGCGTTGAAATCAAGGCAGCACGCACGTGGCTCACTTCATGCTGCCGAGCATCCAGTCCACGGTTGCGATCACCTGCGCGTCGGTCAACGCCGGGTTGCCGCCCTTGGCCGGCATGACGCCCGCGTTGCCGATGAAGCCCTCGATGGCGTGCTTGTGCAGCGTCTCGGCGCCCTTGCTCATGCGCGCGCCCATGCCGGCCGCGTTCAACAGCGGCGCGCCGCCTGCGCCCGAGGTGTGGCAGCCCGAGCACAGGTTCTGGTAGATCACCGCGCCGTCGAGCGTGCCGCCGTAGGCGACCTGCGAGGCCGCCGTCGCCGCGGCTGCAGCCACCGCCGCTGCCTGCGAAGCCGCGCCGGTCGCACCCGCATACACCGCGCCCACCGGCGCGATGCGCGCCTGCTGGCGCCTGGCCACGGCCGGATCGACGTCCGGCTGCAAGGTGCCATGCAGATAGCTGGCGAACAGGATCAGGCCCAGGGTCACGGCAGCCAGGAAGCCGAGCACCATCGAGAATTTTTTCAGGAAGTCGAGGTCGTAATTCCGCACGTCTGGTCCTTGTGGAGGATCGGTGTGTTGGCAGCTGTCGAACGCGTTGGGGCACCGGGGCCGGGAGTCCCGGACCGGCGCATTCGCAGCAACTGGCGCGCCCGGAGGGATTCGAACCCCCGACCAATGGCTTCGGAAGCCACTACTCTATCCGGCTGAGCTACGGGCGCCGAGCGGCTTATTCTCCATGATCGCGCCGGATGGCGCGAGCGCGCGGTAGGCGCGGCCTGCCTTGCAGTCGAAGAGATCGATGACGTACGAACGCCACGAATACCCAATTGCATCCGCCGGGCGCTGGAGCGACCGCCTGCGCCTGTACTGGACGCTGGTCCGCGGAGACCGCCCGATCGGTTGGCTGCTGCTGCTGTGGCCGACCTGGTGGGGCCTGTGGCTGGCGGCGGACGGCGTGCCGCCGCTGTGGACCCTGTTCGTGTTTTCCGCCGGCGTATGGCTGACGCGTTCGGCCGGCTGCGTGGTCAACGATTACGCCGACCGCTGGCTCGACGGCCAGGTCGAACGCACGCGCCATCGTCCGCTGGCGACCGGCGTGATCCGCGGGCGCGAGGCGCTGTCGGTGTTCTCGGTGCTGATGCTGGCGGCATTCGCGCTGGTGCTGACGCTCAACCGGCTGACGGTGTACCTGAGCTTCGTCGGCATCGTGCTGGCGATGAGTTATCCGTACCTCAAGCGATACACCTACCTGCCGCAGGTGTATCTGGGCGTTGCGTTCGGCTGGGGCATCCCGATGGCGTTCGCGGCGATCCGCGGCGAGGTGCCGCCGATCGCGTGGGTGCTGTACGCCGCCAACATCGTCTGGGCCACGGCCTACGACACCTGGTACGCCATGGTCGACCGCGAGGACGACATCGCCGCGGGCGCCAAGTCCACTGCGATCCTGTTCGGCGACATCGACCTCGTGGCGCAGGGCGTGCTGTACACATTGATGTTCGCGGCACTGGCCGTCGTGGGCCTGCGCACGGACTTCGGCACGATCTACTGGAGCGCGCTGGCGCTGGCCGCGCTGCTGGTGGCATACGAATTCGTCATCGCCCGATACCGCGACCGCGACGCCTGTTTCCGCGCGTTCCTGCACAACCACTGGGTGGGCGCGACGATCTTCGCGGGCATCGCGCTGGACGATGCGTGGGGGCCGTGGCTGACGGCATGGATGGACTGACCTTGCGTGGCGGATCCGGATCCGCCCTGTTGTTGTCATCCGGCGTTGCAACCTCGTTTTCCGCAACCCATGGGCGGGCCTGGTCCGCGCTACGGCACTTGCGATCGCTGCGCTGCCGCGATCCACTCCGATCCAGCTCTCCGGAGGACAGCACGATGCGCAGATGGCCGCCCGCACTTTTTTTATTGCCGATGATGTCCCTGGCCGCCGCGCAGGACACGGCGCCCACCCGCGAACACTTCGCGCCCGATGGCTGGGAGGAGTCGTACACCGACCTGCACTACACGCCAGTGCTCAGGATCGGCAACCGCGTCCTCGTCTCCGGCATTCCCGCGACGCAGGGCAACACCGACGAGGACAAGATCCGCTGGATGTTCGCGCAGCTCAAGGCGCACCTGGAAAAAGCCGGTGCGTCCATCGAGGACGTGGTCGAGATCACGAGCTACCACGTGGCTACCGACAACGCGGATTTCCGCAGGAAGATCGAACCGATGTTGAAGGTGCATCGCGAAGTGTTCCGCGGCCACTATCCCGCATGGACGGCGGTGGGTACGACGGCATTGTTTTCCGCCAACGCGCCGGTGGAGCTGCGGGCGGAGGCGATCATCGGCTCTGGGAAAGCACCGAAAACGATGATCGGGAAGACATCAACAGCGGAGGAGTGATGCGCATCGATACATTTGCCAAGCCTGGTCGGCCATGAACAGCATCCTGTTGGTGGGGCTCGGAGGATTCATGGGTTCGGTGGCCCGCTACACGCTGGGCGGCGCGCTCTCGCCACTCACTGCGCAGGAAAAATTTCCCCTCAGCACATTCGCGGTCAATGTTGCTGGCTGCCTGGTGGTCGGTGTGCTTGCAGGTTTGGCGGAACGGTTTGAATGGCTGGGCGCGGACGCCAGGCTCTTCCTGTTCACCGGCCTGCTCGGCGCATTCACCACCTTTTCCGCGTTCGGCCTTGAGACCGTGTTGCTGCTGCGGCGCGGTGAGTGGTGGGTCGCGGGACTGTACGTGGGGGCCAGCGTGCTGCTTGGCATCGCTGCGGTGTGGTTTGGCATCAAGCTCGTCTCCTGGTTGCCGCACCCGGCCTGAGGCGATTGTTCAAGCTGCCGTGCGCCTGGCTTGACCAGGGCGCCGTATACCTTCGGAGATCATCGCGCGTGGACCATCTGCGGACTTGAAGCGTGGCATTGATGGCCGGCCCTGGCGCTCGTCCCGGGCTTCGGCCTTGGCACGCGGTTGTTGCCCGCCTACGCCCTGGTCTTCCCGAGCGGGCAGGCCAATGCGCTGACGGCCTTCGTGCATTCCTCAAGGCCTGTTCAAGCTCGTACGTGTCGGGCGGCACGCCGACCGGGACGTGGTGCTTCGCTTCGGTCTGACTGCGTCCGCCGCATCGTGCCTGGTGCCGGGGGTCTGGTACGGCGTGCCGGTGCCGCGCCAGAATGTCCTCTTGGTTGCGGTTGTCGGGTGAGGCAGCGCGGTCGGCGGTCACCACCATGTTGTTTGCGCTCGTACCGGGCTCGATCACCGGTCTCCTCCGAGGCCCCATCCCGGGCACGCGCCTCGCATGCTGTCATGCGCTCAAGGCGCTCGCGCACACACCCACGCATCGACCCGCTGCACGCCTGCCCGCAACAGGGTGTTTGCCGCCGCATGCAGCGTCGCGCCGGTGGTCATGACATCGTCGATCAAGGCCACGTGCCGGGGCAGTGCGATGCGGTCACGTACTTCGAACGCGCCGCGGAGGTTGCGCCGCCGCTGCACCGCGCCCAGCCGCGATTGCGGTGCCGTGTGCCGCGTGCGGAGCAGCAGGTCGGCGCGCAATGGCAGGTCGAGCGACGTCGCCAGCGGCCGTGCCAGTTCCATTGCCTGGTCGTAGCCGCGCTGCCGCAGCCGCGCGCGATGCAGCGGGATCGGGATCAGCGCGTCGGGGCGCTCCAGGGGGGCGCAGGCATCGCGCATCCACTGCGCCAGCAACCGGCCGGCGACCAGGCCGTCGTGGAACTTGAAGCGTGGCAGCAGGCGGTCGAGCGGGAAGCCGTAGACGAAGGTGGCGTGGGCGTGGGCGAGCGGCGGCGGCCTGCGCAGGCAGCGACCGCAGGCCTGGGCGGGATGTGCCAGCGGCAGCGCGCAGCGCGGGCACGCCACGCGATTCCACGGCAACGTTCCGGCGCAGGCGTCGCAGACATCGCGCGCGCCCATGGCTTGCATGTCGCAGAGCAGGCAACGCGCCGGCCACAGCCACCGGCCCAGCGCGGCCGCGATGGTCGCGGGCCTGGTGTCAACTTCACTCGGGTGCATTTGGTTGACAGGCCGGAGGCGGGTTTCCAGACTGCAGCCATCCCGCCGCGGCGTCCCTCGGAAAACCACCATGCCTGCTGTCAGCCAACCAGCCCTTCCTGTTCCTGGCGAAGCACGGCAGGGCATGCTCCGCAACGACTGGACCCGCGGCGAAATCGAAGCGCTGTTCGACCTTCCCTTCACCGAACTGCTGCACCGCGCCGGCAGCATGCATCGCCGGCATTTCGATCCGGCCGAGGTCCAGGTCAGCACGCTGTTGTCGGTGAAGACCGGGGGGTGTCCGGAAGACTGCGGCTATTGCCCGCAGGCGGCGCGCTACAACACCGGCATCGATGCCACGAAATTGATGGGCACCGGCGCCGTGCTGGAGAAAGCGAAGCAGGCAAAGGCCGCCGGCGCATCGCGTTTCTGCATGGGCGCGGCCTGGCGTTCGCCGAAGGATCGGGACATCCCGAAAGTCGCCGAGATGATCCGCGAGGTGAAAGCGCTCGGCCTGGAAACCTGCGCCACGCTCGGCATGTTGTCCGACACCCAGGCGCATGCACTGAAGGAGGCTGGCCTGGATTACTACAACCACAACCTCGACACCGCGCCAGAGTTCTACGGCGAGGTCATCCAGACGCGGGAGTACCAGGACCGCCTCGATACGCTCTCGCATGTGCGCGATGCGGGGATGAAAACCTGCAGCGGCGGTATCGTCGGCATGGGCGAATCGCGGGCGCAACGCGCCGGTTTGCTGCAGGCGCTGGCGACGTTGCCGGCGCACCCGGATTCGGTGCCGATTAACCGGCTGGTCAAGGTCGAAGGTACCCCGCTGGGCGAGACCGCGGAACTGGATCCGTTCGAATTCGTGCGCACGATTGCTGTCGCGCGCCTGCTGATGCCGCGCTCGATGGTGCGCTTGTCCGCGGGCCGCGAATCGATGAGCGACGAGTTGCAGGCGCTGTGTTTCGCCGCCGGCGCCAACTCGATCTTCCACGGCGAGACGCTGTTGACGACCGGAAATCCCGATGTCGAACGAGACCGCCTGTTGTTCGAGCGTCTCGGCCTGCGTCCGATGCCGATGCCGCGCTCCGCCCCTGCCACCAACGCGGCCGCTACCGTGCACGCCGATATCGTCGAAGCCGCCTGAGCCCGACGCGTACGATGAAGCGCACCGACTTGTTCGAGCGTGTCGCGGCGTTGCGCGCGCAGCGTGTCGCGCAGGATCGGAGCCGCGTGCGCCATGCGGTCACGCGGCGCGAGGGCGTGCGACATGAGATCGATGGGCGCTGGCTGACCGGATTCTGCAGCAACGACTATCTTGGCCTGTCGCAGCAGTTTTCGGCGGTCGCCGCATTGCAGGACGCGGCGGCGCGGCACGGCATCGGCAGCACCGGATCGCACCTGGTCTGCGGACATCACGCCGCGCACGAGGCGCTGGAACGCGAAGTCGCGGACTGGCTCGGCTACGCGCGCGGACTGCTGTTCGGCAGCGGTTTCATGGCAAACCTCGCAGTGCTGCAAGCGCTGCTGGAAGCGGACGACATCTGCGTGCAGGACCGTCTCAACCACGCCAGCCTGATCGACGCCGCGCATCTCAGCAGTTGCCACCTGCGTCGCTATCCGCACGCCGATGCCGAAGGCGCGCTGCGCCAGCTGACCGCCGTGCCGAAGGTCGGTGCGATGCTCGCCACCGACGGCGTCTTCAGCATGGACGGGGATGTCGCGCCGTTGCACCTGCTGTCGCTGGTCGCGCGCATGCAGCACGCCGTGTTGTACGTCGATGACGCGCACGGCGTCGGCGTGCTGGGCGCAAACGGACGCGGCAGCGTGGCCGACGCCGGGTTGGAGGCGCGTGACGTGCCGCTGCAACTGGTCACGCTTGGAAAGGCGCTCGGCGGGTACGGCGCGGTGGTGGTCGGCGACGCGCATCTGATCGCGCACCTGGCCGAAGTCGCCCGGCCCTATCTCTACACCACCGCCTTGCCGCCCGCGCTCGCCGCCGCATCGCTGGTGGCCGTGCGCAGCGCACGCAACGACGACACGCCGCGCGAAACGCTGCGCGTCCTGATCGCCCGGTTCAAGCGAATGGCCAAGCTCCACGGCCTCGAACTGCTGCCGTCGGAGACGCCAATCCAGCCGCTGCTGTGCGGCAGCGAAGCACAAGCCAACGCGTTCGCCGAAGGCCTGCGCGTGGCGGGCTACTGGGTCGCGCCGATCCGTCCCCCCACCGTGCCTGAAGGCCGGTCGCGGCTGCGGATCACCTTGTCGGCGCTGCACACCACGGCGGAGATCGACGGCCTGCTCGAAGTCCTCGCGGGGATGCGCGATGCGCTGGCGGCACGGCGCAGTCCATCCACATGAGCACAGATGCCGGTGCGGATCGTCTGGTGCGCTCTCGTTCCGTGCGGTGTCGGTTCGAACACACCGGCTTCGCCGCAAGGCGCGTGAGCGGGCATGCGCCTGCAGCCACGGGGGCATGCGCATGAGTGTGCATGTGCGAAGCACGGCCCCGAGCGACGACCTCCACATCGAAGTCACTGGCCGTGGCCCGCCGATCGTCCTGCTGCATGGCTGGGGCCTGCATGGCGGCGTGTTCGCGCCACTGCGGGAGCGGCTGTCGGATCGTTTCACCCTGCATTGCGTCGATCTGCCCGGTCACGGCCGCAGCCGTGCCAGCGCGATCCCGCTGCAACTCGACGCCTGCGTCGCGCATATCGCCAACCGCACGCCGCCCGCGCTGTGGCTGGGCTGGTCGATGGGCGGGCTGTTCGCGCTGCATGCGGCGGCGACACGGCCCGATCGCGTGATGGGGCTTGCGATGATCTGTGCGACTCCGCGTTTCGTTCGCGCACCGGACTGGATCCACGCCGTCGACGACAGCGTTCTGGCCCAGTTCGCCCATGACCTGGAGCAGGACCACCGCGGGACGCTGGAGCGTTTCATCGCCCTCGACACGTTCGGTTCGGAACACGCGCGCGAGGAGCTGCGTATGTTGCGGGAAACGCTGTACGCGCACGGGGAACCCGACGCCGCTGCACTGCGTGCTGGGTTGTCGGTCTTGCAAGCGACCGATCTGCGACCAGCGCTGGCTGCGCTGGCATGTACAAGCCTCTGGATTTCGGGGCGGCGCGACCGGCTGGTGCCATCCGCTGGCGTCGATGGCGCAGTCCAGATGGCGCGCGATGCAACGCACCTGCCGATTACGCGCGGCGCGCATGCGCCGTTCATTGGGCATGCCGATGTTGTGGCGCAGGCGATCGCGGAATTCGCCGGCACGCTGGATCGGGTTGGCACCGAACGACACATCTCGGGACCATCCCAGATTCCCGCAAAAATCAATTGTCTTCCCCGCGCAGGCGGGGACCCAGCGACCTTGGCTTCGGTTCACGAAAT
>JBDSEX010000305.1:0-3985 GCA_039919835.1 Luteimonas sp. | reverse complement strand
GACAAAACCTATTTCCCATCGGCGCACAACGACAACAACATCACGCCGGGTTCGCCGCGCGGTGCATACCTGGGCATCTCGCTGAAGTTCTGATCGAGCGCGCCACGATCGTGCATGTGGCGTTGTGAGTCCCAAATCCGAGTTCAGACCAGCATGAATGTCTCCAGTAGCGCTACAACCACCGGCGGCATCACCCGCCTTCGCAGCACGACCGCGCACCGCTGGATCCGGCAGGTCCACCTGTGGATCGGTGCCTGGGGTGCGCTGGCGGCCGTGGTCTACGGCTTCACCGGCCTGGTGATGAACCACCGCTTCGGCGACGGAGCCTGGCCGCAGGGTGACAGCGCCGACGCCGGCCGCGTCGTGCTGGTGGTACCCGCTGCTGCGCGCGAAACACCGGAGGCGTTGACCCAGTGGCTGCGCGAGACGCATCGGCTCGACACGCAAGTGATGCGCAAAGCCAAGCCCGATGGCGCAAAGCTCGGTGGCGTTGAAGTCGCGCAACCGGCCAAGTGGAATTTATCCGGCGGCAGCGCGCGCGCGTCATGGTCGCTGGAATTCGTTCCGGGCAACGCGACCGCCGAAGTCAAACAGAGCCGGCACACGACGCTGGCGGCATTCAACCGCCTCCACAAAGGTGTCGGTGGCGGTGTCGCTTGGATCCTGCTCGCGGACAGCTTCGCTATCGGCATGCTGCTGCTGGGCCTGTCCGGACTGTGGATGTGGGCGCGCGGTCGGACGGCGAAGCAGATGGTGGTGAGCGTGCTGGGTCTCTCGGTACTGATGCTGGCGGCAGTGCTGGGGCCGGCATTGCTTCGTTAAGGGCGCGGGCTGCACCCGCGATTGTTTGTCATGTCTCGAACGGTTCCCGGACAGCTGCGCTCATCGATGCTGGGAGTGCAACGAGACGCAACCGCTCGGCGCGCACCCATTGTTCCAGACAGGGGCGTCGCCACGTACTTAAAGAGGCATGAGCCGCATCAACAGCGCCTCGCCGCCGCCGTCCAGCACGTGGCGCGCACGCGATGCACCGGCTTGCAAGATCGCCGTATCGCCTGCAGCCAGCGCCCGCAATCCGGAGTCGTCGGCGAAGCGAGCCTGGCCACCGATGAGGTGCACAGCCCAGGTCGAATGTGGATCAATGAAGATCACCATCGGACCGACCAACGGACGATGCCAGAGCTGGGCATCAACCCTGTCGCGACGCCACATCAGGTTGAAGTCGTGCGTCCGGCCCTCGACAAGCTCGCCACGTACGCCGCGTTCGCCCGCAAACCGCGCCCGGCCATGCGGCGGTTGCAGCGTCAGGGATTCGCCATCATCGAAACGCAGCGTCAGGCCTTGCCCGCTCAGCAGGACCAGTTCGCGGTCGACGCCGGGGAACGGCGAGAATGCCGCGTCCTGCTCGATCTCGGCGATCGACAAACGCCAGTGCCAGTCCTCGATGTCGGGCGACTTGTATATTTCCCGCGTCCACCCGGCGCTGTTGCGCCAGCGTTCGCGGCGGTACTCGTTGGCCGGGATGATGTGCGAGGTGGATGCCATGAACGCGCTTCGCATCGGAGTCGCTGCGAGTCTAACGGGCAGAGGTGATGGCGGGATGTGGCGCATTGCGTCGGCCCCGTTTCCTCGTTACTGCCGCGCGCTTGATGCCGCCTTTTTACGACGTCCACGCATCAAAGGCGCCGCCCGGCCGCACATCCTGTGCGCCCGGGCGGCGGTTACGTCCATGTACGGCATCCTGCCTGATCCACAGTGCCTCCCTGCCACGCTGGCGACCACGCATCCTGCGTGGACGGCGGCGATTTTTCAGCGCTTGGTCACCGCTTTCTTCGCAGCCGGCGTGGCTGCCGCCGGGCGTGGCGCGCCGCCGGTCAGCACGATGCGATCACGATTTTTCTCGACCGTCTTCAGGCCGACACCCTTCACCATGGCCAGCTGCTCGGCGCTCTTGAATGCGCCGTTGGCCTTGCGGTGCGCGACGATGGCTTCGGCCTTGGCCGGGCCGATGTTCACCAGCACGCGGTCGATGGTGGCCGCGTCAGCGGTATTGATGTTGACCTTGTCCGCTGCGAACGCGCTGGTGGCGATCAGCAACGAGAGGGCGAGCGATTTCAGGGCTGTACATAAGGAATTTAGGTTGAGCGGGTTCATGACGCTTCTCCATGCGATGGGGTGAGGTTCCGTCCGGCGCCGTGAGTGCCTCTGCCGGTGAGGACAGTCTTCCCCTCCTCCCTCTAGGAACGTATCGCCTGAACGGCCAACCCCCTGCCAGCAGATGACGTGGTTCATGGTCGGAAAACTCCTACGTCACGTGTGCGGCGCTAGAATCGCGCTTCATTTCCGCATCGGGACACCGCCATGGATGCCAGCAAGATCGACAGCTTCGTCTCCGGGAAATGGGACGACGACATCGTCCCGCAACTGGTCGAGTACATCCGCATCCCCAACAAGTCCCCGATGTTCGACAGCGACTGGGTCAAGAACGGTTTCATGGAGGACGCAGTGCAGCTCATGGAAACGTGGGCGCGCGCGCAGAACATCCCCGGCATGCAGGTCGAGGTGGTGCGGCTTGAAAATCGCACGCCGCTGATCTTCATCGAGATCCCGGCGACGGATGCGTCGACGGGCGACGATTGCGTGCTGCTCTACGGCCATCTGGACAAGCAGCCTGAAATGACCGGCTGGGACGACGACCTGGGCCCGTGGACGCCCGTGATCAAGGGCGACAAACTGTTCGGGCGCGGCGGCGCGGACGATGGCTATGCGATCTTCGGGTCGTTGTCGGCGATCCAGGCGCTGCAGGAACAAGGCGCGCCTCACGCGCGCTGCGTGGTGCTGATCGAGGCCTGCGAGGAATCTGGCAGCTACGACCTGCCCGCCTACGTCGACCACCTTGCCGCGCGCATCGGCATGCCCTCGCTGGTGGTGTGCCTGGATTCGGGCTGTGGCAACTACGAGCAATTGTGGTGCACCACGTCGCTGCGCGGCATGGCGGGCGGCAACTTCACCGTCAAGGTCCTGGAAGAAGGCGTTCACAGCGGAGACGCTTCGGGCATCGTGCCGTCGAGTTTCCGCCTGCTGCGCCAGCTGTTGTCGCGCATCGAGGACGAGAACACCGGACGCATCCTGGTCGAAGGCCTGCATACCGAGATTCCCGCAGATCGCATGACGCAGGCCAAACGCGTTGCCGAAGTACTCGGCAACACCGTCTACGACAAATTTCCGTTCCTGCCCGGCATGACGCCGATGGCCGACGACCTCACCGAACTCGTGCTCAATCGCACCTGGCGGCCGGCGTTGTCGATCACCGGCGCCGACGGGCTGCCGGCGCTGTCATCTGCCGGCAACGTGCTGCGCCCACAGACCTCGGTGAAGCTCTCGCTGCGCCTGCCACCGACGCTCGACGGCAAGCGCGGCGGCGAGTTGCTGAAGGAAGCGCTGCTGCGCGATCCGCCCAATGGCGCGCAGGTCACGCTGGAACTTGAAAAGGCCTCCACAGGCTGGAATGCGCCCGCTTTGTCGCCCTGGCTGGAAAACGCGATCAACGCGGCCAGCCTCGAATTCTTCAATGCGCCGGCGATGTACATGGGCGAAGGCGGCACGATCCCGTTCATGGGGATGCTCGGCGAGAAATTCCCCGGCGCGCAATTCATGATCACCGGCGTCCTGGGCCCGCATTCCAATGCGCATGGGCCTAACGAATTCCTGCACATCCCGATGGGGAAGCGGGTCACCGCATCGGTTGCACGCGTGATCGCCGAACACCACGCTGCGAGCATCCGCGGTGAGACGACGGGCGTTGCCGTGGTCGCAGGTGCGGCCGAGCGCGGCGAGCATGGCTGCTGCTGACAGGGGGATGGGCTAAAGACATATCGGCGCTGCGACTGCACTGGTAAGCTCCGCACGATTTCCACCATTTCGGGACGTGATATGGACGATTTGCAAGGTCTGCTTGGCAACAACAACTGGCTGGTCACCATCC
>JBDSEX010000292.1:0-3297 GCA_039919835.1 Luteimonas sp. | reverse complement strand
TTGACGAAGGTGCTGTCCAGCGCGATGCCGGCGCCGGCGTCGACGATCGAGGTGCGGGTGTCGCCACGGAAATCGGTGGCGACGACCTTGTCTTCGGTGTAACCGAGGATGCCTTTCAACGTGCCGTCGCTCTGCGCTTTCATTTCCGCGCAGATCTCGGCGTAGGTCGCTTCCTTTTCCAGCTCGACGGTGAGGTCGACGACAGACACATCCGAGGTCGGTACGCGGAACGACATGCCGGTGAGTTTCTTGTTGAGCTCGGGAATAACAACGCCAACGGCTTTGGCCGCACCGGTGCTGGACGGAATGATGTTTTCGAGGATGCCGCGGCCGCCGCGCCAGTCCTTGTTGCTCGGGCCATCAACCGTTTTCTGCGTGGCCGTCGCTGCATGCACGGTGGTCATCAGGCCGCGCTTGATGCCCCATTTGTCGTGCACCACTTTCGCCAGCGGCGCCAGGCAGTTGGTCGTACACGAGGCGTTGGAAATGATCGCTTCGCCCTTGTAGGTCTTGTCGTTGACGCCGAACACGAACATCGGCGTGTCGTCCTTCGACGGCGCGGACAGGATCACCTTCTTCGCCCCAGCATCGAGATGTTTCTGCGCGGTGGCCTTGTCGAGAAACAGTCCGGTGGATTCGATGACGACTTCGGCGCCCACTTCATCCCACTTCAGGTTGGCCGGATCGCGTTCCTGCGTCAGGCGGATGCGGTTGCCGTTTATGACGAGGTGATCGCCATCGACCGACACATCGCCTTCGAAGCGCCCGTGCACTGAGTCGTACTGCAGCATGTAGGCGAGGTAGTCGGGTTCGAGCAGGTCGTTGATGGCGACGATCTCGATGTCGCCCGCGAAGTTCTGCACGGCCGAGCGCAACACGTTGCGGCCGATGCGGCCGAAGCCATTGATGCCAACCTTGATCGCCATGGAACGCTCCTGCAAAGACGCGGAAAGGAAAGACCGGTATTTTAGCGGCTTGGCCCCTCCCAGACCTCCCTGACCATGCGCGCACGCGTCGCCTTCCTTCTGATTCTCGTGTTTTCACCGCCCGTACTGGCCTGGAGCAAGCTGGGGCACCGCTTGGTGGGTGAGCTGGCCGGTCGGCATCTTGATCCCGCCGCGCAAGCCGAAATCCGCGTACTGCTGGCAGGCGAGCCCGATCCGACACTCCCCGGCATCGCCTATTGGGCCGACGCGCTGCGCGACGAAGACCCGCCGCGCTTCAAGGCGACTTCGCCGTGGCATTACGTCAATGCGAAGGGCGGCGGCTGCGATTTCCAGCGGGCGCGCGACTGTACGGACGGAAATTGCGTCATCGGCGCGATCGAGACACAGCGCGCGATCCTCGCCGACCGTGCCCAGCCACGCGATGCGCGTCGTGATGCGCTGAAGTTCCTTGTCCACCTGGTCGGCGATGCCCACCAGCCGATGCACGCGGGCGACCGTGACGACCGCGGCGGCAACCAGTTCCAGGTCAGCCTGCGCACCGCGATCAAGCCCGAGGCGTATGCGCGCGATCAATACGTCGATGGTGTCATGGGCACCAACCTGCATTCGGTCTGGGACTATTACGTGCTCGCCGAGCGCGGCCTGGCGCTGTCGCAATACGCCGATGCCCTCGATGCCCTGCCGTGGCCGCCGATGCCATCCAGCGACATGCCGTTGAGTCCGCCGGCAGCCTGGTCCGCGGAATCGTGCCGGCTGATCGAAGCGCGGCAGATCTATCCACAGCAGCACAAGATGGATCGCCGCTATCCCGATGCGATGCGTCCACTGGCGGAGCAACGCGTGCGGCAGGCTGCGTGGCGGTTGAGCGTGTTGTTGAACGAGACGTTGGGGTCGGCGGCACCGTAGCAGGCGACCGCCCCGTCGCGGGGCCATGCCAACGGCGCAGCGAGCATCATGCCGTTCCTCGCCGCTCTCCGATCGCCGGCCTTGCGTGTCGTCCCGGCCAAGGCGGCAATCCAGTGGCCTGTTGCGGTTGCAATCCAGGCCGCTGGATTTCCGCCCTCGCGGGAGACAAGATCGAATGAATGAAACCGAACTTCTGCTTGCCGCGCTGTTTTTCATCGTCGCGGCGCTGTATTCGTCCGTCGGCCACGCCGGGGCCAGCGGCTACATCGCCTCGATGGCGCTGCTGGGCTTCGCGCCGGAACAGATGCGGCCAACCGCGCTTGCATTGAACCTGCTGGTCGGCGGTATCGGTCTGTTCCGCTTCTGGCGCGGCGGGCATGTGCGCTGGCGCAACGTATTGCCGTTCGTACTGGCCTCGGCGCCAGTCGCGTTCTTCGCCGCGCAGATCAAATTGCCGAAGGAAACGTATTCGCTGCTGCTCGGCACGATCCTGCTGGTTGCGGCCCTCGGCGTGTTCCGCAGCGCATCGCGTGCCGAAATCACCGACACGCTGGACGTTGGCCGCCGCGTGCCGTGGACGATTGGTTTGCTGATCGGTGCGGTGATCGGCTTGCTGTCGGGATTGACCGGCACCGGCGGCGCGATTTTCCTGACGCCGCTGCTGCTGTTCGCGCACTGGATGCCGACCCGCCAGGCCAGCGGCACGTCGGTTGCGTTCGTCTGGATCAATTCGCTGACCGGACTGGCCGGCCTGCTGCATGCGACCGGCACCTTGCCGCAGGCGTTGCCATCGTGGCTCGGCGTGGTCGCATTGGGCGCGCTGCTGGGCACACAGCTGGGCTTGCGCTGGTTGCCGGTGAAGAAATTGCGTCATGCGTTGGTGGTGGTGCTGCTGATTGCAGCGGGCAAGTTGTTGTTTGCCTGACACCGCGGCACATGCAGGTCCCTGGTCTTGCCGGAGGGGTCCAGCCCCGACGCCTGGAATCTAGAAGCCTAGGGGCTGAAGCCCCTCCTACAAGAGCACAAACGAGGGCTGATCGCTTGTCGGCATGTCGCGGGGTTAGGCTAGCCCGATGGATCATCCGTCCTCGCCCGCCCGCTTCGATTCCCTCGACCATGCCGTCGACTCGCTGCTCGACCGCATCAAGGGTCCTTTGCACATCGGCGCGCCGCTGGGCATCGGCAAGCCGCATCGTCTGTTGAACGCGTTGTATGCGCGTTGCGCACAGGACCCGTCGCGACCACTGCATCTCTACACCGCGCTGTCGCTGAATCCGCCTGTCGGAGCCAGCGATCTGGAAAAGCGCTTCCTGGGACCGTTCGTCTCGCGCCATTTCGGCGACGCGGGTTCCGACAATCCATTCCCGCGGCTGGCTTATGCCGATGCAATCCAGCGCGATGCATTGCCGGCGCACATCAGCGTCGAGGAGTTCTACCTGCAATC
>JBDSEX010000275.1:0-5219 GCA_039919835.1 Luteimonas sp. | reverse complement strand
AAACGCAAGGGGCTCGAAGCGCTGGTCGATAGCGTGCTCGCGTTGATGCCGCAACAGCCGCCGCTGTACGACATCGACGACATCACCGACAAGAGCGAACGCTTCCTCGCGGGCGAGTTCGTCCGCGAGCAGTTGATGCGCCAGCTTGGCGCGGAGTTGCCGTACGCCACTACCGTCGAGATCGAGCGATTCGTCGAGGACACCACCGTGAAAGCGGACGCATTGCTGCGCATCGGCGCGGTGATCTGGGTGGAGCGCGACAGCCAGAAAGCCATCGTCATCGGCAACAAGGGCGAGCGTCTGCGCGAGATCGGCACCAAATCACGCCTGCAGATGGAGCGCCTGTTTGGCCGCAAGGTGTTCCTGGAAACATGGGTGCGCGTACGGGAAGGTTGGTCCAATGACGAAGCGGCGCTGCGTACCCTTGGGTACCACGACTGAGCGCCTGGAATTGGCATCTTTCGTCATCCAGAAAATTGCCAGGTGCAGGTCAGGCAGCACTTCACTCGAACTGGAGTCCATCTGGCCTTGCCCGAGCGTCTTTTTCTGCTCCCTCATTCCCGCAAGGACGGGCATCCAGGCGGCTTAATTTCTCGAAGCGCAGATTCTCACGATCTCAAATGTATGGCCTGGCTTCCCGCCTTCGTTGGTTGAAGAGCAAAGAACGGCAAGGCTTCCCGCCCCTCCCCGACGCCCCCACGCCCCCACGCCCCCATGCCCCCATGCGGTACAACGCCGAACCCGCCTTCGTCCTGCACACCCGCCCGTGGCGCGAAACCAGCCTGTTGGTTGAAGTGCTCAGCGCCAATCAAGGGCGTATCGGGCTGATCGCGCGTGGCGTTCAGGGGGTCAAACGCCAGGCATTGCGCGCCGCATTGCAGCCGCTGCAATCGATCCGGTTCGATGCAATCCAGCGCGGCGAACTGGCGCGCCTGATCGCCGCCGAGGCAATCGACATCGCGCCGCGGCTTTCCGGAGAAGCGGCCTTGTCCGCGTTCTATCTCAACGAACTGACCTTGCGCCTGGCCCCACGCGAGGATCCGCATTCACAGCTGTTCGATGCGTACGCACAGGCGCGCGACGGCCTGGCCGGCATGCAGCCACTGGCGTGGACGCTGCGCCGCTTCGAGCGCAACCTGCTGGATTCGCTGGGCATGGGCTTCGACTGGCTGCACGACGGCGACGGAAACGCCATTGATTCCGCAGCCCGGTATCGTCTCGACGCGGAACATGGCCCGCGCCGTGTCTTGAGTGATCGGGGGCATGGCGATCGCAGTGCCGCAGCCACTGGGCGCGCGCTGCTCGCGCTGGGTTGCGACACGCTGCCCGATGCCGCCGATCTGGCGAGCCTTCGCCGCGCAATGCGGGAGGTGCTGAGCCATCATCTTGGCGGACGCGGGTTGAAATCGTGGGAGATGTTGGGCGAACTGGCGCGTATCTCGCGGGCCGCCCCGTAACTTGCACGCATCAGCTCTTTGTGTGCGTGCGAATTCATCAGCCCGCTCTTGCCCACCCCGCCATGTCAACGTGCGAACAAATTCGCATCCATGCAAGCAGCCTCGGCACGGCGCTTCAAACGCTCGAAAGGGTATCGTCGACCGCATCGTAGAAGCGGGATGCGGATGCCGCATCGCAGGTCGCGTCCAGCAGTTCGACCGCGGCCAGCAGCCGCGACGCACCCACAAATCCGCAGCTTGCCTTCAGACGATGCAGCACGTCGTGCGCCGAGGCATGATCCAGCATCTGTAGGGCATCCGATACGGCCTCGCGCTGGGACGGCAACTCGCAGAGGAACAGATCGCGCAGTGCGGCGACGTGCTGTGCATTGCCGTTCAATGCCGCCAGGGCTGCTTCGTCATTCCAGACCGGCCGCTTCCCGCACAGCTGCGTTGCCGATGCGGGCGTTTCGGCCGGCTGTCCCAGTGCGCGGCGAATGGCCGCCTGCCATTCCTCGATGCCCAACGGCTTGATCAATACTTCGCCGAAGCCGGCGGCGATCAATGCATCCAGGTCCGCGCGATGGCGCGACGCCGTGTGCGCCAACGCCGGCGTGTGGGTGTCGAAGGCGCGCAATGTCCGCAGGAGTTCGCCGCCGCTGCCATCTGGCAGGTTCGCGTCAAACAGCCAGAGATCGTGAGACCCGGGCGCGGAGCAGGCGATGGCCGCCGCGATCGTATCGACCGCGTCGACGGACGCCGGCAGTGTTGCAGCGGCGGAGGAAAGAAACTCCCGGCTGACCGGGTCGTCCTCGACCAGCAGCAGGCGCGGCAGGGCGGAACCTGTGTTCATCGTGTGCTCGCGGACCATCGGTATGCTCTGCGCAATGTCGCGCCCGATCTTACGCTGGCTGCTTGTGCTGTCGCTGCTTGCGGGCGGGTCAGCACACGCGCGCACCATGACCGCAAAGATCATGAAGGTGACAACGGGCGTCGCGACACTGGAAGGCGTCGGCGTGCGTCTGGACTGGCCAGCGAATGCTGCGCAGGGCCAGCTGACATTGACCGCGCGCAGCATCGATGCGCCGGATCTGGGTTACCGCTACAGGAACCTCTCCTGGCGCTGTCCCTTGCGCCGCGATGCGCGCGGGGGCTGGCAGTGCTCCGGCGCGCTGCGGGCGGGCAGCGGCAACCCTGTCCAGCTCGCCGTCGACGTGGGGATCGCCAGCACCGACGCCGTGCTTTCACGGGGCCCTGCGCGATTCGGGTTGCACCGGCAGGCGTCCTCGCCCGACCTGACGTCGCTGGAGCTGACGCGCGTCCCGATCGCGTGGACGCAGGCCCTGCTTGCGCGCGCGTGGAAAGACGGCCGGTTGACTGCCGGCACGCTAGGCGGGCAGCTCGACGTGACCACGCGACCTGGCACCCCCGTTCGCGTCCAGGGACCTTTGCGCATCGACGGGGTCGCGCTGGAAACCCCGGATGGCCGTATTGCGGCCGAGCACCTCGCCGGCGGCTTCGACATCGATTACCGCACGCGTCAAGGCAACAGCCAGGTGGTGCTCGACGGCAAGCTCGGTGGCGAAATTCTGTATGGCAACACGTTCCTCGCGTTGGGCAGCCACCCGGTCGATCTGCGCATCGAAGGCGATACGCGCCGCGGATCAGGATGGCAATTGCGTTCGATCCAATGGGGCGACGATGCTCTTGTCGTCGAAGGCAGCGCCGGCTTCTCCGCCGATGCTGCCTTGCGTGACGTCGACCTGCGATTCCGCAGCAAAGACATCGCGCCATTGCGCGAGCGCTATCTGTCCGGCTGGCTGGGCGTGTTCGGGTTGGGCGAAGTCGAACTCACCGGCGCGCTGGATGCGCGCGTGCACATGCAGGAGGGTGTCTTGCGAACCGTCGATACCCAGTTTCACGATGTCGACATCCAGGATCCGAAACATCGGTTCGCGTTCGACGGCCTCGATGGCGAGGTGCGGTATTCGGCAGGTGCGCCCGTGTCCAGCGCATTGCGCTGGAACGGCGGCGAGTTGTATGGACTCAAGTTCGAGGCTGCGATGCTGCCATTCGAAAGCGGGAACGGCACGTTGCGCTTTCGCGATGCCGTGGCGATTCCAGTCTTCGGCGGCACCCTGCGCTTTGATGGCTTGACGCTGCGCCCGCCGGGCGGCGATGCCGGCATGCAGATGAACTTCGGGCTCACCCTCGACCGCATCGACTTCGGCAAGGTGTCTGAAGCCCTGGGTTTGCCGGCATTTCGCGGCGAACTCAGCGGGACGATTCCCGATGCGCGCTATGCGAATGATCGACTGGACTTCGATGGCGGGTTGACGCTCGGCCTCTTCGGCGGAAGCGTGAGAATGACGTCGCTGGCGATGGAGCGGCCGTTCGGTACCGCGCCGACGCTGTCGGCTGATATCGATTTCGACGATCTGGACCTGCTCGGCCTGACCGAGGTACTCGGTTTCGGCACCATCACCGGAAAGCTCGATGGCCGAATCCACGACCTGCGCATGGTCGACTGGCAGCCCGTCGCGTTCGACGCCGACCTGCGCACCGACAAGACCGCCGGCGTCAAGCAACGCATCAGCCAGCGTGCGGTGCAGAACATTTCCAGCGTCGGCGATACATCCTTCGTCAGCAGCCTGCAGGGGCGACTGATCGGCCTGTTCGATGACTTCGGCTATGCGCGCATCGGCATTTCATGCCGGCTCGCGAACGAGGTGTGTGCGATGAGCGGCGTTTCGTCCGTCGGCGGTTCTGGCTTGGACGCCGGGCGTTCAGAAACGCCGGGGTTTACTATCGTGCAGGGCTCGGGCCTGCCGCGCTTGACCGTGGTGGGGTACAACCGGCAGGTCGACTGGCCGACGCTGGTCGAACGGCTTGCGGCGGTCAGCAAAGGCGACGTCAAGCCGGTCATCAATTAGTCAATCACTGGGAGAGCAACATGCGTTACTGGATGGGAATGCCGATCGCCGCAGTGATCGCGCTGAGTGCGTGCGTGACGATCAATGTGTATTTTCCCGCCGCCGAGGCCAAGGAAGCGGCGAAGGAGTTCGTCGAGAAAGTCATCGGAGACGAAATACAGGCAGCCCCCGCGCCGGGCGGCGGCATGGCGGGCATCCGACCCTTGCACCCATGTCCGGACTGCTCCGTTGGATTCGACCCGTTGATGCTGATTGGCATCGCGCCCGCCCATGCGCAGGCGCCTGATATCACGCTGAAGACGCCGGCGATCCAATCGATCCAGTCGCGCATGGAATCGCGCTTCGACAGCACGCTTCGCGCGCATTTCGATTCGGGGGCGCTCGGGTTCACCGACGATGGCCTGGTGGCCGTGCGTGAGGCATCGAAGATTTCACTGGGCTCCCGTGTCGGCGTGAACCAGGCCGTCGCGGAGCAGAATCGTGACGCGAAGGCCGTCTATCGCGAAGTAGCGGTGGCCAATGGGCATGCGGAATGGGAAGGCCAGATCCGCGAAGTGTTCGCAAAGCAATGGGTGGAAAGCGCGCACGATGGATGGTGGTATCAGTCCGGCGGCGCCTGGAAAAAGAAGTAGGTCGTCCCATCCGGAAAAACCTGCCGACCGCCCATGACGCCTTTCGTCCCGTCGAAAGCCGGGACTGGTTTTGGCAGCCTGACCCAACACTGCGTCCTGGCCTTCGCCAGGACGTCGCCTTTTGGCAGGCAGGGAGCGCGAACACGTCTGCGACAATGTGGACTCGAAATCAACGCCTGAGCATTCGTGTCCCGCATCGATCAGACCCCGTTTGAAGC
>JBDSEX010000242.1:0-3859 GCA_039919835.1 Luteimonas sp. | reverse complement strand
CACATGCCCATGCGGACGTCAGGCAAACCATGCGTGTCGACTCAACCCTCTGACATTCTTGCTTCCAATGCCGCGATGCGCGCTTCCAATGCATCGACACGATCGATCAACGCGTTGTCGACTGTCGCGGTGCGGGGAGTTGCGGAAAATGTCTCCGTCATCACCGGCGTGCCGCACAATAAATGCGCGTAGCGGTCCTCGCGCTGGCCGCCACCGCGAGGCAGCTTGATCGCGAACGGCACCTCGCGATCGGACAGGCGTTCCAGCACGTGCTGCACGTCGTCGATGCCTTCGAACTTCACCCAGCGTTCGCTGCGCGAAAACAGTTCGTGCAGCGTCTGCGGGCCGCGCAGCATCAGCAATGCGATCAACGCCGTCTGTTGGCGCGTCAGGTTCAACACCGCTTCCATCCGGTGCGAATACCGGCCGGCGCGCGCCGAGTGTTGCGCGCGCACGAGGCCGCGCACCTCCATGTGACGCAGGACCTGTTCCACATCGCCTGCGTTCAACGCCATGGCGGGGTCGCGTGAGGTCTTCTGGTTGCACGCGGCGACCAGGCTGTTGAGCGTCAGCGGATACGCATCGGGCGTGGTCGCTTCCTTTTCCACCAGGCAGCCGAGGATGCGCGCCTCGATCGCATCCAGGATCGCAGTGGGCGTTGTGGCTTCGGCGTCGGCGCCAGTCTGGTCGTAAGTCATGCCGTCGTGCAGCAACGAGAGCGAATCAATTCGGCGATGTGGTGGCGGCCATGGCCGCAGGAGTTGCCTCGGGCAGGTGTGCCGGGTCGGGCAACGCAACCGCATCGTCATTGACCAGCAGTTCGTCCGGCGGCGCGGCATACGCCGGCAGCCTGCCCCGTTCGACCAGTTGCCGGATATGGCCGAATACGTCGCCGCGGCCGAAGGGCTTCTTCATGAAATCATCGGCGCCGATGCGTTGCACGTAGAACTGCTCGGTGGCCTGCACGTTGCCGCTGATCATGATGATGGGAATCTGCTTGGTCGCTGGGTCGCGGCGCAGCTGTCGCAATGCGTCAAATCCGCTCATGCCCGGCAGCACGATGTCGAGGAAGATCAGTTCGGGCAGTTCACTTCGCGCGAATTCGATGCCCGATTCGGCATCTCCCGCACCGGCGGTGATGAAGTTGTTCTGCCGTAGCATCTTGCCCAGCACCGCGACGATCGTGGCCGAGTCGTCGATGATCAGCACGCGCAGGCCTTCGCGCGCAGCGACACGGTGATTGCGTCGGCGCTCGGCCGCGTGGGTCGCAGCGACAAATTTCGTCCCGGACGAAGATGCCGCATCCGCCACCGCGGCCGGCTTTCGGCCGAGAAGTCGCTTGATCAGATCGAATGTGCTCATGACGCTCCCCTGCAGCCAGCGAAGGCCCGGCATCCTATTTTAGCCGCTATCGCTATAGCTATCGCTATCGCCCCTTCACCGCTAGACTGCGCGCTGCCTGAGGTGACCGTCGGCTTGGCTGGCGGTTGAAACGGGAATCCGGTGCGCGTTCGCCATGAAGGCAATCCCGGAGCTGCCCCCGCAACGGTAGGCGAGCAAAAGTCCGACACGCAGCCACTGTGCATCGCATGGGAAGGCGTCGAACCGGAAGGCATGCGTCTGTATGACAGCACGCCTTCGCTCGCGAGCCCGGAGACCGGCCACGGGTTGACCTGACATGCGGAGGGCGATGTCGTGTGGTCGCGCGTCCGCGTGCCTCCGCTTTTTCATTCCTTCCGCCTGTCCCTTTCCCATGCAATACCGCGCGGGCAGGCGCGGCCGGAGGAGTGTTCCATGCAATCCCATGAAATTAAGTCGCGTCGCCGCGTGTTGATGGCCGCCTTGTCGATCGCGTGCGCGCAAGCGCATGCACAGGACGACAAAACCCTTGAACTCGACCGCATCGTCGTCACCGCGTCGCGCACCCCGCAGGCGGAAGACGAGACGCTCGCGTCGATCACCGTGATCGATCGCGAACAGATCGACCGCTTGCAACCGGCGTCGCTGCCGGAACTGCTGCGCGGTATGCCCGGCATCGCCGTCGCCAACAACGGCGGTCCCGGCAAGCAGAGTTCGGTGTTCGTGCGCGGCGCCAGCGGATCGCAGGTGCTGGTGCTGGTCGACGGCATCCGCATCGGTTCGGCCACGGCGGGCCTTGCCGCGTTCCAGGACATTCCGGTGGACCAGATCGAGCGCATCGAAATAGCGCGCGGGCCGTTTTCCAGCCTGTACGGGTCCGAGGCACTGGGCGGCGTCATCCAGATTTTCACCCGGCGGCCGGAAGGCGCGTTTTCGCCGCACTTCAGCGCGTCCATCGGCAGCTTCGGCACGCGGCGGGGCAGTGCAGGGATTGCTGGAAAGGCTGGAAACGGCTGGTACTCGCTCACCGCCGCGCATGAGGAAACCGATGGCATCAACGCCTGTCGCGGCAGTGGCACCTTGTTCGTGGGTTGCTTCACCGATGAGCCGGACGAGGACGGTTACCGCAACGATTCCGTGTCGCTGCAGGGCGGCTACCGTTTCAGCGACGCGTGGGATGCCGAGGCACGCATCCTGCGCGCGGAAGGCAGCAACGAATACGACGGCGGTTTCAGCAACCAGGCCGACGTGGTGCAACAGGCCGGCGGCGCGCGTCTGCGCTATGCGCCAAACAAGCGCGTTGCATTGACTCTGGATGTCGCGCGGAGCGTCGATGAAAGTGATGACTACAAGAACGGCCGCTTCGTCAGCCGCTTCGACACGCATCGCGATCTCGCTTCACTGCAGGCCGACATCGGCGCCGGCGGCGGGCTCTACAGCGTCGGCTTCGACTGGCAACGCGATGCCGTCGATGGGCGCGTTCGATTTGATGAAACCCAACGCATCAACCGCGCGGTATTCGGCCAGTGGCAGCAGGCGTTCGGCGCAAACCACCTGCAGGCCAGTGTGCGCCGGGACGACAACAGCCAGTTTGGCGGCGAAACCACCGGCAGCCTGCGCTGGGGCGTGGATCTCAATGAAACCCTGAAGCTGGTCGCAAGTTACGGCACGGCGTACCGCGCGCCGACCTTCAACGACCTGTACTTTCCGAATTTCAGCAACCCCAACCTGCATCCGGAAACCTCGCGTAGCGCCGAAATCGCATTGCGTGGGACGCGTCAACGTATCGACTGGTCGATCGCTGCGTACCGGACGCGCGCCGACGACCTGATCACGTTCGACTCGATGACGTTCCTGCCGGCCAATGTCGCGCGTGCCCAGATCCGAGGCGCCGAGGCGACAGTCGGCATTGAACTCGCGGGCTGGAATCTCAATGGAAACGTCACCTGGCTGGATCCGCGAAACGAAAGCCCGGGTGGCAACTTTGAAAAGCTGTTGCCCCGTCGTCCAAGGCAGAGCGCGCGAGTGGATGTGGATCGTGGCTTTGGCGCCCTCAGCATCGGTGGAAGCGTCAATGCGTCGGGCGAGCGCTATGACGACCTCGCCAACCGCGCGCGCCTGGCAGGGTATGCAACGGCAGACCTGCGCATCGGTTATGCCTTCAACACCGCGTGGACGCTACAGGCAAACGCCGCCAACGTGTTCGATCGCCAGTACGAGACGGCTGCGTACTTCAACCAGCCGGGGCGCAACTACACGCTGAGCCTGCGTTATCGGCCGACGCCGTAGCGAGGGCAAAAAATCGCGACGGATCGCGCGAATGACTGCAGGTAGACATCTGATTGATTTCCCGGCACCCGGCGAGATAGCGGCGCTGCGGCGCGGAGCAACCCGGCAAAGAACGTGCTCGCCGTTGTAAGAATCTCGCGGAGATGGGCGCGCGGGCGACAGCTTTTCGGTCGGCCGCCCTCCAGGGATGCGTACAACGGCCGTGGCAATC
>JBDSEX010000206.1:0-2547 GCA_039919835.1 Luteimonas sp. | reverse complement strand
CGGCATTGTCGGGCTTGACGCTGCCGCCATACAGGATCGGTAGCAAGCCGGCGATTTTACCATCGCGCGCGGCTGCTTCGCCACGGATGAAGGCGTGGACGGCCTGGGCCTGATCAGGCGAGGCGGTCTTCCCGGTGCCGATGGCCCAGACGGGTTCATATGCGACGAGGGCCCCGGCGAGCACCTGGTCGCCGCCGGCAGCGAATACCGGCGCGAGCTGCTGCTGGATCCGCCATTCGGTCTGCCCTGCCTCGCGCTCGTGCAGGGTTTCGCCGACGCAAAGGATCGGAACCAGGCCGGCCTTCTTTGCCGCGAAGAACTTGGCGGCGACGATTTCACTGGTTTCGCCGTGGTACTGGCGGCGCTCGGAATGACCCACCAGGCCGTACACGCAACCGATGTCCTTCAGCATTCCGGCGGAGACTTCACCGGTGAAGGCGCCCTTCTCGTTGGCGCTCACGTCCTGCGCGCCAAACAGGAAGCCGCGCGACGCGTAGTGCTCGATCAGCTCGCTGAGATAGGGCAGCGGCGGCAGGATGATGCGTTCGACCCCCGCTGGAGCCACGCCCACCGCCATTTCGTCCAGCAGGTCACGCGCGAAGGCGCGGTCGCCATGGAGTTTCCAGTTTCCAGCAACGAGTTTCTTCCGCATGTCCGGCTCCAGCGTGTCCATGCACAGGATAGCGGCTGGGGACCTGAAATGCGGCTGGAGAGCCTCTGTCCCGTTAGGCATCTCCTTCGACATCACGGGGCGTGCCTTGCCTCATGCAGACGTTCAACGTCCCGATCGCAATCGCTGTCCATTCCTGCTCAGCTAAACTCGCGAGATGACCGGACATGACGTCAAATACCAGTTCGAGGTGAACCTCGACAACCTAAACAACGGGCACAGTCTGTTGCATGCCCTGGTGGTTGAAGATGGCAAGCCGGCAATGGATATCCTGGAAATCGGGTGCTCCAGTGGCTATGTGGGCGCGACGTTCATCGCCAGGGGCCACCGCGTCACCGGCATCGAGCTGGATCCCGATGCCGCACGCGCGGCTGGAGCCGTGCTCGACGAAGTGTATTGCGGCGATGTCGATGCGTTCTTCGAGGCGCATCCCGAGCGTCGTTTCGATGCCATCCTGCTCGGCGACGTGCTCGAACATCTTGTGGACCCGCGTGCGACCCTGCGCCGCTGCGTCACGCATCTTCGGGCCGGCGGCATGGTCGCGATCTCCCTCCCCTGTGTCACCCATGGCAGCATCCGGGCCATGCTGCTGGATGGGCGCTGGGATTACGCGGACTACGGCCTGCTCGATCGCACGCACCTTCGCTTTTTTTCGCGCCACGGCATGGCTGAGCTGGTTTCCGGCGCGGGGCTGGACATCGACCGGCTGTTCGCCGTCACCATGTCCATCGATGATGCCGCGCGCGAATACGGAATGACTTTGCAGCAGGCATCGATCGCTGCGGTCGAGACTCTCGCCCAGGATGATGACCTGCATACGTTCCAGTTCGTGGTGCGCGCCCGGCCGGCGGAGCCTGCGCTCGCTTACGACGAATTATTGTCGCGCAACCTCAGCCTTCCGCTGCAAAGGATCGGGCCGCAACCTCGTGTGCGCGGAAATCGCTCCCTTCGCGTGCGCATGTTCCGGGCATTGTTGGGGGGGATTGCAGCCCGCAGGTTCCGCAAGAGAACCAAGTAGGCCGGATAAAGCCAGCGCTCCGAAGCGAGCACTATTTCGGCGTGATCAGTGCATCCATCCGATAGTTCGAAATGGCCTGGGCCTGGTCGATGATTTCCACCTGCAGCCCACGCGCATGGCAGGCTGTCGCCAACTCCTCGATGCGCCACCAGCGGCCGATGCCTTCATTGGTGTTGTGTTCCAGTTGTTCGTTCTCCAGGTGGCGTGCCTGGCGCTCCGGCGTGTCGTAGAAATTCCACTTGAGCGCATGGTTCGGGATGCCGGTGAGGAGAAAATGGAATGGGTGCCCCTCACGCAGATGGACGATGTTGTCGAGGATGGAGTCGAGCGACGTCGGCTCGAAGTACGCCAGGGCATCGTTCATCAGGAACTTGTTGGGGGTATCGTCGACCAGCTGGCGGAGGGGTGCGCTCACATCGCCGACCCGGTAATCGATGTTCGGATGCGACTTCAGCTGCCGCGCCGCCTCGACGAGGTGCCGGGCGAAGTCCACCGCGGTCACGCGACCGGCGACCTTGGCCAGCTCGAAGCTCACCAGCCCGTTACCGCAACACAGGTCGAGCAGGTGGTCTTCCTGCACCAGTGCCAACCGCTCGACGATGTTCGCCACCATGCTGGCGAACATGGGTCGAGGAATCGGCTTCCTTGCGATCGTCTTGCCGACCTGCACGAACAGGTCATCCTCCGAGCGCGCCTGCACGTTTCGGTAGTTGTCCCAGAAACCTATCCAGTTCTTGCTCATATTATTCGGAACGATTGTTGGCGAGCGTCCGCACCAGGGATGCCGCCTCATTGAACATCAATACGTCAAGCGTGGAAAGGCGTCGGAGGAACTGCTCGCCCAACCCCCGCAAGCCAC
>JBDSEX010000146.1:0-9110 GCA_039919835.1 Luteimonas sp. | reverse complement strand
ATGTGTTGTGACCGGTTCGTCGTCCCCACGCGGCACGTGTTGCGCCGCACACCCATTGTCCACGAACCGGCGAAGCAGGCCACGCGATCAAAGGTGCAGCGCGAGGCTGGCTGTCATGGCTGCGTTGCAAGGCATGTGGGTACTGCCGTGCGGAGGACGATGGTCAGCCAGCGCAGCGCAACCCATCCACCTTGTGTTTGATGGACACCCGCCGTGTTGCTGGCCGCGAGGCGGCCCTGAGCCTTCCGGGGCGTGATGGCTGGTCGAGTGACGGTCAGCTGCCTGCCGCCCGTGCCATGCATTGGTGGTAGCGATTGTCCACGCGCGTGGCAAACCATTCGGTGGTGAGCTTGCGGGTGATCTTGGGGCTCTGCAGGGTTATGCGCGGGATCATGGCGCGCGGCAAGTTGCGGCGTTGCATCTGCTCGGCGAGTTTGAACACGCGCTGGTACAGCGTGCTGCGATCGAAGTCTGCACGGCCGGCGTTTCGCAGCGCGCGATGGATCTGGGCGGCGTCCATGCCCAGATGTGCCGACAGCGCGCGCACGGCCAGTTCGGTGGGGCCGACATCGCTGGCATCGCGGCTGGCGCGCTCGCGCAGCACGTCCCCGTCGAGGGTGAGCGGCACGCCCGACGCCAGGCTCACCGCATTCTGGAATGCGGCGTTGCGGCTGGCGTACCAACCAGCATTGAAATCGGCGAAGCGATACAGCGGCTTGTCGTACGCCGCCGGATAGCCGAGCAGGTGGGCGATGCCGAAATACATGCCGCCGCGTCGCGTGAACACTTCATGGCGTATGGAGTGGTCCACCGGATAGGGATAGGACGCGCTGCGTGCGTGCCGCTCGGCGAATGCGATGCTGACCTGCATCGGCCCGCCGGTGCGCACCGGGTTCGCGCGGGCAAGCAGGCGGCGTCCCATCGGCACCTTGTCGATCAATTCCTCGAACAGCGTGCTCAATTCACTTTCGGTGCGCACCGCGGCGAGCCGCTCGTCCCAGGTGCGGCCATCAGGCCGTTGGATCTGGAAGGCACCGCGTACGACCAGCAACGGCACGTGCATGCCTTGCGCGCGACGCTCGATCTCGCTGCGCGCGATCTTGCCCAACCCTGGCACTTCGGGGTCGGCGTTGAACGTGGATTCCTGCGCGGTCACCGCCAGCACCGAGCAGAGGTTTGAAGGCGTCGGTTCGATCTGCAGCGCAGAGAACGCGGCGTAGATGTCGGTCCCCCAGCCTTTTCTGTCGTTGGTGGTCACCGGCAGCAGGCGCACGATTTGTGCGCGAACTTCTTCTGGGCTGGGCGGTGGCGTTCGCTGGTCGATACAACCGGCGAGAAGGCCCAGGGTCGCCAGTGGGAGGATGCGAAGGAGGCTCACGGTCTGGCGCTGGCTGGCTGTGTGCATGTGCCAAGGATAGCCGCGGAAAAAAACTGCGGTTTCATTCTAAAAACGGGCCTGCCAAAAAAGGGGCCGGGTTCATTTATCGCCAGATCAGCGAAGATCGACGTCCGCCATCTTGTCCGCGTAATCTTTCTTCGGGTCGAGGCCCAGCAGCATCTTGACGCCGGCCAACAAGTTGTTTTCGCTGAGCCAGATTTCGGCGTGCTCAGGTCCGTGCGCAGCAGCACCAGATCAGGATCGTCCTTGCCCTCGAACCATGCAGCGATCAAGGGATTTTCGAACTCCCGTCGGTCAGTTGCCGCACGCCACTAGCGCGGTATGTCGTCGCCTCGTTCGTTTGTGTTTCCCCCAACTGGGCGGCGATGGGCGAGGGTCGGACGTGGCCTGACCCCGTTTCTTGAGGCCGTGTTTACAGGAGGGGCTGGCAATCAGGAGGACCCCGATGCAATTGCATCCTGATCGGCCAGTGCTTGTTGACGCTTGACCGCGTACATCGCGTTGTCTGCGTGCGACAGCAGCGATTCCGCGTCACTGCCGTCGGCGGGAAAGCAGGCGATGCCGATGCTCGCGTCGAGTGAGATATCACCTTCGGGAAGCGAAAAGACCGGGCGCAACCTGGCGCGCAGCGTGTCGGCGACCGTGGCCGCGGCCGCGCTGTCGTGACAGCCGTAAAGCAGCACGACGAACTCGTCCCCGCCGACCCTCGCCACCAGATCGCTCTGGCGTAATCCCTGCCGCAGGCGTGTTGCCACTTCGCGCAGCAGGCGGTCGCCAACCCCATGGCCGCCGCGGTCATTGACCGCCTTGAAACCGTCGAGATCGAGATACAGCAGCGCCAAGCGATCGCCCAGAGCGCTGGCCTGATCCAGCGCGCGGTGCAATGCAAGCTGCAGCTGATGGCGGTTGGGAAGGCCCGTCAGCGCGTCATGGGTGGCAAGATGCTCGAGCGCTTGTTCCGCGAGGCGGAGTTCAGACACTTCGCGTGCCACTGCGATGCGCACGCCGAATTCGGGATGCCACCGCGCCGACCACTGGATATCCACCGCATGTCCATCCTTGTGGACATAGCGGTTGCGGAAGTGCCGCTGGAATGCACCGCCCATCACGTGTGCAGCCTGCTGTTCGGTACCGGCGCGATTGTCCGGATGGACCAGTTCGAACGCGCGCCGGCCCAGCACTTCGTCGCGCGTGTATCCCAGGATCCGTTCGAAACTCCCGCTGACATACAGGAACGTTCCATCTGCATCGACGACGCACACCGCATCGGGCACCAAGTCGAGCAGCTGGTCGAAGGGAGGGAGTTTGGGTGTCATTGATGGTGCCGTCTTTGTCGTTCAGGCCGCGCGGATTGAAGCAAATTCAGTGTCGCAGCCCATATGGCTTTCCGCAAACAAACCAGGAGCGTGTTCAGGTCCCCAACCTCTGCCGTCAACGCATTGCAACAAGAACGCATTGTTCAAGCCCATCCGCGAGACGACGCGCTCGGCTTGAACCGATGTCAGGCCTCCGGTCGCGCGCGGTGGTGGGCGACAAGCGCATTCGCGTGACCGTGTCCCATCGCATGCTCGGACTTGAGAAAGGCAACCTGCTCCCCGTGCGTCCTGTCCCGCGTTGAGTCCAGCGCCTTGAACCAGTGGTCCACTGGCTTTCCGTAGGTCTTCTCGATGGAGGGAAAGTACGACGATGGTCCTTTGATCTTCGCGTCTGCTGCCATGTGCGCTACCCCGGATGACGTGGTGGATCGTGCGTTTCCCGCCTTGTTTCCGCCGAGGCGGCCAGCATCAGCCTCGCCGTGCCGCTTCGATCCTTGCGATGTCGATCTTGCGCATGTCCATCATCGCGTCGAACGCGCGCTTGGCTGCCGCGGGGTCGGGATCGGTGATTGCTTCGATCAATGCGCGTGGCGTGATCTGCCAGGACAGGCCCCATTTGTCCTTGCACCAGCCGCATTGGCTTTCTTCACCGCCGTTGCCGACGATCGCGTTCCACAGGCGGTCGGTTTCCGCTTGATCGTCGGTCGCGACCTGGAACGAGAACGCCTCGCTGTGTTTGAACTGCGGCCCACCGTTCAGCCCAAGGCATGGGATCTCCATCACGGTGAACTCTACCGTCAGGACATCACCGTGCTTGCCGGAAGGAAAGTCGCCAGGCGCGCGGTGGACCGCGCCAACCGCGCTGCCCGGAAAGGTCATTGCGTAGAAAGTCGCGGCATCGAGCGCCGTGCCGTCGTACCAGAGGCAGATCGTGTTCTTGCTGGTCGTCTTGCTCATGTTCAATTCTCCGGAATCGGTTTTGGAACTGCGGATTGCGTGCTCTTGCCCAATCGACGAATCACGGGCCCGGGATTCGACAGCCGGCCATGGTTTTTCATGCTCTGACCTCTTTTATTCTCTGGTACGTTGCAGCCATGGCCAAATCCACTGCCAACATCCGCTTCAGGACGAAGCTGCTACGGCCCGAGAGCCCCAAAGGGGCGGCGTGGACCTTCCTCGTGCTGCCGGCGGACGCCAGCAACAGGCTGCCGACGCGGAGCATGATCACGGTGGACGGGACCATCGATGGCCATCGCTTCCAGGCTACGCTTCAACCCGATGGCAAAGGGAGCCATAGGTTGAAGGTGAGCAGGGCGCTGCGTGAAGCTGCATGCGCGGTCGCGGGCGACACCGTCGCACTCGAGATCACGCCAGTAGGGTTGGAACCGGAGCCGGGTGTTCCCATCGATGTGCGACGCGCGTTCGCCGCAGACGCCGCCGCGCAGACGCAGTGGTCCAGCCTCACGTCCGTGGCACGGAGGGACTGGATCCACTGGATCACGTCCGGGAAAAAAGCGGAGACTCGCGCGCGCCGCATCAGCACTGCCTGCGACATGCTCGCGTCGGGCAAACGCGTCGCCTGTTGCTTCGACCGGTCCGGCATCTACAGCAAGGGGCTGCGCGCGCCAACGCCGGCGGAGTGATGCGCTTCGGGTGCAGTGCCCCGAAAAAATCGGTGAACGAGGACGGCTGGCCCGGGCAGTCAAGAGCTACTTTCGATTGGATCTCACCACATCGCCGCTGTCGATCTGACCGCGCGCCACAGGCAGGAATTTCCCGCCGACGTAGCGTTCGTAGTCATGGAAATAGGAAGGAAGGCCTTCCCCCCAATGGTCGTTGCTCTGCAGCTGGTAGTGAAGGTGCACCAGGAACGCGTCGCCGGAGAAACCCATTTCGCCGATCTTCTGCCCCTGCTTCACGGTGTCGCCCTTCTTGACCGTGACACTTCCATTCTTGAAGTGCGCAAAAAAACTGTACTCGCCGTTATGGTGATCGATGATCGCGTAGTTGCCGAAAGGTAGATTGTTGTTTTTCAGGAATTTCTCGACGGTCATCTCGAGGTTCTTCTTCGACTTCGTGTTGTCGAGCTGGCCGTCTCCCATTGCCACCACCACGCCGGCGGCAGGAGCGACGATCGGTGACCCGAAGCCGTACCAGTCCTCGTTCTTCTCGCCATCACCGCGGTACATTTTTCCAGCCTCATCGACGATCACGAAGTCGTATGCGTAGCGGGTCATGTTCGTCTTGACCCCGATCGCCGTGGTCATGCCGCCGGTAATGTCGAGGCGCCGGTGATGCGAGTAGTAGTCGTGTCCGTCGTGGACGAAGGCGCGGCCCGTGACCGGGAGGATGAAGTTCGACTTGTTCTCGTAACGTAATGGCTGCAGGTCAAGGGTGGCCTGGTACTTCTTCGAGGCCTCCCCCGAATCGAGTGCGATATCGACGCGGATCCGGTCCAGCTGGATGTCTTCAGCCCAGGAGTGGAGTGGATTGAAAAGAACGATCTTCCCGCCAGGTTTCACCACGCGGTTGGTCAGCGTCAGGATGCCCATGCCGTTCGTGTCCAGCCGTTTCTGCGCGACAAGCCCACCCTTCGCGTCGAGCGCGGTCAGCTCGAACAGGCTGACTTCGAGTTCCTCTCTGGTGTTGTTCTGCAACAGGACGTCGAAGTTGAGTATCTGCTGCGACGACTTGCCCACTTCGATGAGCGGACGTTCCGGAATCGTGCTCAGCTCGACATCGGCAGCACGAACGAGCGCAGGGGCCAGAATGAATAGAAGAAGGAGAAGACTAGGTTTCATGAGGATGAGCTCTGGTGTTGTGAAGTGCGGACAGGACATCCGCCGACCTCCCAAGCATAGTCGTTGGGCACCAGCAATCAGCAACCGCTGTAAAAAACCGGCGCATGGGTGCGCTTTCCAGGGCTGACAAGCGAACCTGCCTCCGTGACCGGCACCAGCCCGGAGTCGACCGCGCAGCGCCTACTCCGGCGTCTCGGCGGCGGCGCGCAACACCCGATCCCTGCCTGCTTCCTTGGCCCGGTACATCTCGCGGTCTGCGCGTGAAATGGTGTCCGCAAGGCGCTCCCCTGCGAGGTATTCGGTGACGCCGGCCGAAAAAGTCAGCGGTGCGCCGGCGCCATGCGGCAGGCTCCGCATGAGCTCAAGGACGCGCTGCAGAGTGGCCTGTGCCTGCTGCCCGGAGGTGTTCGGGAGCACCACCAGGAACTCCTCGCCACCCCAACGCGCCAGCAGATCGCAGGTGCGCAACGTCTTCGCTGCATTGGCTGCGAACGTCTTCAGCACTTCGTCGCCCCCTGCGTGTCCAAGCCTGTCGTTGACGCTCTTGAAATTGTCGATGTCGATGACCGCGATACTGAAAGGATGCTTGGTCCGCATGTAGCGGTGTCGTTCCTGCTCAAGTCGCTCCTGCACGTGCCGGCGATTCGCCAACCCGGTGAGTTCGTCGTGCGTGGCCAGGCGCTGGACTTCCTCCAGCGCCGCGCCCAGCGCCTCGCGTTGCGAACGCAACCTGCTGCGCAGGGCTGACAGGCGTGCCGCCACCAGCGACAACGCAGGCAGAAGGATGATGCTCATCAACAGGTTGGTGGCATCCACGCGCAGTTCGCGATCGGTCAACGACCACCCGTCGAGACCCGCGCGCGACACGTGCAGCGCTACCATGCTTGCGGCCAACGTCGCCAACGCGAAGGTCGTCAGCAATACGATCCTGCGCAAGCCCAGCGAAAACGCGCCGAATGCGAAAATCAAGGGCAGCGGATACAGCGCGACGCTACGGATTGGTCCGCAGAGCAGGTATCCCCAATCGACCGCCACGACACCCAATATGATCTGCGCCGTCGTCAGCGCGGGATCGGCGAAGCGTTCGCTCCAGCCGCTGCGGAGTGCTGCGTAGAACGCCGCCTGCCCCGTGAGGACGAACCACATCCAGTCGAGAAGGCGATCCTCCCGCACAAGACCCTCGGGTATGCCGAACCAGAGCACCACCGCCATGGCCGTGTACACAAGCACCGAGATCAGCCACTGCGCAATGCGGATGCGGCGACGTGGATCGGTACTCAGGACAGCGTCGCCGAAAGAGTGCCATCGCGGATGCATGCCAGGCCTTGCATACGTTCAAAGAGGGTTTTGCGACGGCATCCATTCCATCTCTCCGCAAGGAGTAGCGGAGTGCCATCGTAACGACTTACACGAGGCTGACTGAATGGGGACGGAGAGAATCAATCTTGGCGTCGCACGATACGCCTGCGAATGTGGGCAGGCGGAGGCGCGGGCCAGCCCGCCATGACCTGTTCTTGCCAAGATCCAGCGCGTCGCTGCCGCAATGGCCGGGTCGTGAAATCGCCGTATGGCAGGTCAGGGGTGACGCTCACAACAGGGGATGCGAAGAATCAAGGCGTCTTGATGCTTTGAGTCGAAGACGCCTTTCCTGCCGGCGCTGGCTCCCCTGTGGGTCTTTTTTCCGAGCCGATCGCAGCGGATGCGAACTGTGGTGCGAGCGCGCGCAGCATGGCCATGTCGCTGGTGCGCGGCTGGCAGGGATTGAGGTCGTAGTGGCAGAGCGACCCGAACGGCTCGCCTGCAGCATTGACCAGCAGGACGCCGCAATAGGACACGACCGGCGTCAGGTGCGCGCGGGCCATCGAAGGCGGATCGCTGCGTGGATCATCGAACTCGATTGCGCCAGCGTGGCTGTCCGGCAACAGCGCGCAGTACGAATGCTGCATGGGGATGTCGCCACCACGCAGCAAATGCGGGTTGTGCACGTCGAACAGGATGACGTTGCGCAACATGTCACCGTCGTAGCGATAGATTCCGGTGAAGCGGTGCGGCGTGCGTTCGTTCAACAGGCGAAGGGCAGCATGCAGGCCATCCTTTTTCAGCGTGGCGAGGATGCGGCTGGTGGGATCGTCGATCGGGCTTGCAGGGAAGGCGAGCATGGCTTGGGAGTCATCGAGCGGACGCGCATGATCGCACTAAACCCAAACGCCGCGGGCGTGCGCACGACCGCGGCCAAGTCGCTCCCTGACGTCTCGTTTTGATGTTGCAGGAGGCAAACGCAAGGGAGCGGAAGCATTTCGTTGCACGCCGACCAAGCCTCAGGCTGCCAGGCGATGTTCGTAGTACGGCCGCTCGCGGTCCGCGAGGATGGCGTCCAGCGCATCGAGATTGCCAGGCTGCGGATTGAGCCACGCGTCCAGATGGTCTTCCTTGATCTGGATGATCACACGGTCGTGGCCGGCTGCCGCGATCTCCGGAGGCGGCTCATCGGTGATGGCGGCGAAGGAAAGCAACTCGGGCGCGCCGGGTGCCTGCCAGTGCGACCACAGGCACGCCACCAGCATGTCCTGCGGCGGATTGGGCCTGAATTCCAGCACCACGTTTTCCTCTTTTTCGCGGTCGGCCAGCTCGCGGCCTTCCATCGCATGCCGGCTCACGTTCTCGTAGAACGCGCTGACCACCATCACTCCGTGCGACGTGCCGAACTGCTCCTTCCAGAAGCCGCGCAGGTTGTCGCGACGCGCGTTGTACGTGCCCGGGAACTTGACGTCGTACAGCGCGGGCTTGCCGCAGGGGCGGCACTGGTAGCGCATGGCCTTGACCACGCGGCGACCGTCTTCCCAGACCATGACGGGCGCGTAGTGGCCCGGAAAGATGCGCGAGTCGCGGTCTTCGGGTGTGGTGCGCCGCAGGTCGCCCAACTTGCGCATCGTCCACCCGATCTTGTCGGTGGCGATGCGCCGGCTCTCGGTCGCGGCCTTAGTGGTCTTGACCTGCAGCGTGCGTTCGGCGTCGGCGAGGCGCTTGCGTTGCTTGAACAGCTCGGCCTCCAGTCGCGTCGCCTCCTGTTGGTTGAAGGCATCGATCAATGCTTTGACCTGCCGTTGCTCCGGTGTCTGTGGTTCGACGAACGCCGCGTCCATCGCCTTGGGAATCTTCACCTTGCTGCCGCCGTCGCGGTCGATGTACAGCTTCACGTACGTCGCGAAGTCGATTGTCGCGCCAAAGCGCCGCACGTAACGCGCGAAACCTGCGTGGACCTGGGCCGAATAGCACATGGTGCGCCTCCCCTGACTGATGTCGACGAACATGGTGCATGTGCACGACGTCCATGCGCATGAGTGTAAAACCGCGCAGGACGACGCAGAAACAAGATATGCCGGCGCACGTGTTCGCGCCTGCTCGCGCCCGCCTGCGGCAGACAAAGGGAAAGGAGTGAGGCCCCCAGGTTTTCGGGCAGCGCACACCTAAGCTCAACCCGTGCACGGAGCTGTTCATGCCTGGCTGTCGTATGCTCGAGCGATGCGCAACCCACGACGCTGGCGAAACGTTTCCTGGGCCGTGCTGCTCAGCGCGCCGTGCGCATTGGCGTTG
>JBDSEX010000113.1:0-4527 GCA_039919835.1 Luteimonas sp. | reverse complement strand
CGTCCCCACCTTCGATGCCGCGCCCGCGCGCCGGCTGAGCCTGCCTGTCCGATGAACCAAACCCGCACATTCCTGATCTTCGCCTGGCTGATGGTGGCGACCCTGTTGTGGATGGCGTGGGGCAAGGAGCGCGCCGCGCCCGCACCACTCGCCGGCGCCAACACCTCGACCCCGGCAACTGCCGCATCGGGCACCGTGCCGAGCGTCGGCAGCGCGACAGGCGCGACGGTCCCGGTGATCCCGGCGGCGGCAACGCCCACGGTCCCGGCGATGGCGGCGACCACCCCGCCTGCCTCCACGCAGCGTGTCACCGTCACCACCGACGTGCTGCGGCTGGTGATCGATGGTGGCGCGATCCGCAGCGCGGAACTCCTGCGCTATCCGCAGACGACCGGGCCCAACAGCGCGCCGGTGAAGCTGCTCGACGATAGCGCAGCACAGTTTTTCGCAGCGCAAAGCGGCTGGGTCAGCCAGACCGGCGAGGCACCAAACCACGAAACCGGCTTCGTTCCGGAACTGCCGGCGCGCGACTACGCGCTGCCGCGCGGCGGTCACGCGGTCGACGTTCCATTCGTCTGGCACGGCCCCGGTGGCGTGACGATCCGCCGCATGTATTCGCTCAAGCGGAACGAATATGCGGTCACCGTGCGCGATGAAGTCATCAATGCCGGCGCTGTGCCATGGCAGGGCTACGTGTACCGCCAGCTGCTGCGCAATCCGCCCTCCAGCAAGCGAAGCATGACCAACCCGGGCGCTTACAGCTTCACCGGCGCCGCGTGGTACAGCCCGGAAGAGAAATACGAAAAGCGCAAGTACGATGACTTCGTCGACGATGGCACGCTCGATCGCCAGGTCAAGGGCGGCTGGATCGCGTTGCTGCAGCATTATTTTTTCGCCGCGTGGATTCCGTCGGCGACCGACGCGACCACGTTCTCGCTGGCGACGCCGCCGGCCAATGGCGGCACCCAGTACCTGGTCCGCGAACTGGGCCCGGGCGTCAACCTTGCGCCGGGAACGCGCGCGGTCACCGAGGCCAAGTTGTGGGTTGGCCCGAAACTGCAGGACCGCCTTGACGATGTCGCCCCCGGCCTGGCGCTGTCGCTCGACTACGGCATTTTCACGTTTCTTGCCAAACCGATCGCCTGGTTGCTTGGGCAACTGCACAAGATCACCAACAACTGGGGTTGGGCGATCGTGCTGCTGGTGCTGCTGATCAAGCTGGCGCTGTTTCCGTTGTCGGCCGCGCAATACAAGTCAATGGCGAAGATGCGCAAGTTCCAGCCGCGCATCGCGCAGTTGAAGGAGCGCTACGGCGACGACAAGCAGAAGTTCCAGATGGCGATGATGGAGCTGTACAAGAAAGAGAAGATCAATCCCGTCGGTGGCTGCCTGCCGGTGCTGTTGCAGATGCCGATCTTCCTGGCGCTGTACTGGGTGTTGCTGGAGTCGGTCGAACTGCGCCAGGCGCCGTGGATGTTGTGGATCCAGGACCTGACCGCGCGCGATCCGTTCTTCATCCTGCCGGTGTTGAATGCGGCGGTGATGTGGGCCACGCAGAAGCTCACGCCGGCGGTCGGCATGGACCCGATGCAGCAGAAGATGATGCAGATGATGCCGCTGGTGTTCGGCGTGATGTTCGCGTTCTTCCCCGCCGGCCTGGTGTTGTACTGGGTCACGAATGGCTCGCTGGGATTGCTGCAGCAGTGGTGGATGACGCGTCGTTACAGCGACGCGCCCGCCAAGGCATAACTGCGCCATTGCACGCGCTGCTGGCGTGGGAGCGGCTTTCAATCCGCGCGCGCAGGGCCGTTCCGGACGGCAACTGCTTGCGGCGGCCCTGCATCGACGAATCGCGATTCATGCCGCTTCTCGAATGAGGTCGGGGGTGGATGCCGCAGCCGCAGTCCGGACGCGTGCAGGTGGTTCGCCGCCTGCCGGCGCTTGCGTCTGAAGCCGCCGTCACGAACAGACCAAATCACCCGCGGTGGAATTTTCTGCGACCATCGTTCGATGAGTGCTTCCAGCCACGACACCATCGTCGCCATCGCCACACCGGCCGGGTCCGGTGGCATCGGCATCGTGCGGTTGTCGGGCGAAGCCGCCATCGGGATCGCGCAGCAGGTGTGCGACAAGCGCCTGCGGAATCGCCGGGCGCACCACGTCCGTTTTCGCGACGGAAACGGCGACGCGATCGACGATGGCCTCGCACTTTGTTTCAACGCGCCCGCCAGTTTCACCGGCGAGGATATCGTCGAGTTGCAGGCGCATGGCAGCCCGGTCGTCCTGCAGGAACTGGTCGCACGCTGCTGCGAACTCGGAGCGCGCCACGCCCGCGCCGGTGAGTTCAGCGAGCGGGCCTTCGTCAACGGCAAGCTCGATCTCACGCAAGCCGAAGCAATCGCCGACCTGATCGGCGCATCCGACACGCGTGCGGCACGCGCCGCGCGGCGTTCGCTTGATGGCGCGTTCTCGCAGCGCGTCGATGCGATCGCCGCCGACATCCTGACGCTGCGCGTGCAGGTCGAGGCCTCGATCGATTTCGCCGATGAACCCATCGACACCCTCGGCGTCAATGCACTCAAACACCGCCTCTCCGGCGCGTACCGCGCCACGACCGGCCTGCTCGTCGAGGCCCAACGCGGACAGAAGCTTCGGGACGGCTTGCACGCAGTCATCGTGGGTCCGCCCAATGCGGGAAAAAGTTCGCTGCTCAACATGCTCGCGGGCAGCGAGCGCGCCATCGTCACCGACATCGCCGGCACCACGCGCGACCTGCTGCGCGAAGCGATCCGCATCGACGGCGTCGAGCTGCTGCTGGTCGATACCGCGGGCCTGCGAACCGGCGGCGACGCGATCGAACGCGAAGGCATGCGCCGCGCGCACGAGGAACTGCAACGCGCCGATCTTGCGATCGTCGTACTGGATGCGCGTGACCCGCAGGGTGGGATGGCGACGATCAGCGAGGCCATCGCCAGCGTCCCCCAGCGCCTGTTCGTGCACAACAAGACCGACCTGCTCGTCGGGCCAGTGCCGGCGGACGCGGCGGACAGGCTTTGGATGTCGGCCCGGACCGGCAGGGGCGTGGAGCGGGTGCATCAGGCATTGCGCAAGGCCGCGATCGGCGAGGCTGCCGAGGCGGGCGGCGGCGCTTTCACCGCGCGTGCGCGGCATGTGGACGGGCTGCGTCGCGCGGGGCAGCATCTGGGCCAGGCGCAGACCGAACTGGCGCTCGAAGCGTTGGACCTGGTGGCGGAAGAGCTGCGCCTGAGCCATGACGCGCTAGGCGAAATCACCGGCAGGATGGCGCCAAACACACTACTCGGTCACATTTTTTCGACCTTTTGCATCGGAAAGTAGCCCGTCGGCATGGGATTTGCATCCACATGTTGACAAACGCGGGGCGCTGTCGCGTTCTACACTCATGAGCACCAGCCGTATCGTCCAGGGGGAGTCACAGATGCACGCAGTAAAACCAAGAAACAGCAGGAAAGCCCTGCGCCCGACTGCGATCCGATGCGCGACAGGATTGCTGGTGCTGTGCGCCATGTCTGCCTGCAAGAAGGATCCGGAACCCACGGCGGGCCAGCCCGCGCCAGGTACGACCGCCGCCGCCCCGGCCGTCCCGCCGCAACAGGCGGTCTCGGCCAAGGTCCAGGCGATGAGCGCCGAGCAGTTGCGCGACGCCGCGGGCAAGGCGCTCAACGAGCAGCGCTTGTACGCGCCCGCCGGCGACAACGCGATGGAGTACTACCTCGCGCTGCGCGACAAGCAGCCCAATGATCCGGCCGTCTCCAGCGCGCTGACGGACCTGCAGCCCTACGCGTTGATCGCGACTGAGCAGAGCATCGGCCGCGATGACTTCGTCGAGGCGCAACGGTTGTACGCACTGATGGACAAGGCCGACCCGAAGGCCCCGGCCCTGCCGCGCCTCAAGACCAGCATCGCCGCAGCCCAGCAGGCGCTCGCGCAGCGTGCAGTGGACCAGGTCGCCCAGACCGAGGAAGAGGTCAAGCGCCAGGCTGAACTTGAAAAGGAGCGGCTCGCGCAACAGCAGGCCGCGCAGAAACAGGCCGCGGAACAACTGGCAACGCAACAGCGCGCCGCCGCCGCCGCTCCACCGCCGGCGCCAACGCCACAACCCACCGCGGCGCCCCCGCCGCGCCCGGTCGCCACACAGCCCGCTGCGCCACAGCCGACCCCAACGCCCGCCGCACCAGCAGCCGCTCCGTCCAATGCCCTGCGTGCGGTCAGCACCCCGTCGCCGCGTTATCCCGCCGCCGCGGCGCGCGCCGGACAAAGCGGCACCGTGCAGGTCGAATTCACCGTCGCGTCGGACGGCTCGGTGTCGTCGGCGCGGGTGGTGGACGCCAACCCGCCGCGCGTGTTCGATCGCGACGCACTTGCCGCGGTCAAGAAGTGGAGGTTCGAGCCAGTGGATTCGCCCGTCACCACGCGTCGTACGATTGCCTTCAACCCGGGCAATTGAATGTCGCAGGCACGTAAAAAGCCCGGCAATCGCCGGGCTTT
>JBDSEX010000081.1:0-2960 GCA_039919835.1 Luteimonas sp. | reverse complement strand
TGCCCGCCTATGCGAACTCAACGTGATCGAACAAGTCGTCAACGTCTGCCAGACCACGGTGCTGCAGGATGCGTGGTCGCGCGGCCAACAGGTATCGGTACACGGCTGGGTCTACGGTCTCCATGATGGCCGCGTGCGTAACCTGGGAATGGACGTCGCGGCGCCAAGCGAACTCGCCTCGGCTTACGGCACCGCGCTGGCGCGCCTGAGCGGTAGCGACGGAGCGAGCGCATGAGCGATGTCATCCATGCGTCGAATGCACCCACGCCGGTGGGCGCCTATCCGCATGCGCGACGCGTCGGCAACCTGCTGTTCCTTTCGGGCATCGGGCCGCGCGATCCGGCTACCAACACGATTCCTGGCAACGAATCCTTCGCCGATGGCCGCGTGCGCACCTACGACATCGTCGCGCAGACACGCTCGGTCTTCGCCAACGTGCGCGCTGTGCTCGAAGCCAGCGGCGCGCAGTGGAGCGACTTGGTCGACGTCACTGTGTACCTCACCGACATGGGGCGCGACTTCAAGACGTACAACACGGTCTGGGCCGAATATTTCCCCGATGCGTCCAGTGCGCCTTGCCGCACCACGTTAGGCATCACTGCGTTGCCGACGCCGATCGCGATTGAATTGAAGTGCGTTGCCGTCCTGCCCTGATCCGTTTGGCTTGAACGCATTCGGGCGAAGGCGGGTATTCGTCGACTTGAAGAGTGGAAAACAAAGTCCTGGATCCCACCTTTTGATGGGAATGACGGGCCTAACTAATGCCGAGTCAGGAGAAATAACGCCGTGACCCTCCCCGCCCCCATCAACCTGCAAGCCTGGATCGACGAACACCGTCACCTGCTTCAGCCACCGGTCGGCAACAAATGCATCGTCGATCATGACTACATCATCATGATCGTGGGCGGGCCCAACGCGCGCACCGATTATCACTTCGAGGAGGGACCGGAATTTTTCTACCAGCTCGAGGGCGAGATGGTGCTGCGCATCCAGGAGACGGATGACCAAGGTCGCGGCACGGCGCGCGACATCCCCATCCGCGCCGGTGAAATGTTCTACCTGCCACCACGCATCCCGCACAGCCCCCAGCGCATGCCTGGTTCGGTAGGCCTGGTAATCGAGCGCAAGCGACTGGCGCACGAAGACGATGCGCTGATGTGGTTCTGTGTCCACTGCAACCACAAGCTCTACCAGGAAACCTTTCACCTGGTCGACATCGAGCAGGATTTCTTTCGTGTGTTCGAGGCCTTCTATCGAAACGATGCGCTGCGTGTCTGCGCGCAATGCGGCACCCTCAACCCGCGGCCGTCGCGATACGAGATGCAGGCGGATTCACAGGCTGATATCACCTGACCCTTGCCGCTCTTTCGAGGCTTGAAGCGAACTGCTGTCGAATCCCCGCCATACAAGTGGGCTGACCACCTAGAATCCCTGCATGCTCAAGATCGACACCCACGCCCATTACCTCCCCCGCGACTGGCCCGACCTCGCGCGCAAATACGGCGACGACCGATTCCCGGTGATCCATCACACCGATGATGGGCGGCATCGGATGTACAAGGACGGCAAGTTCTTCCGCGAGATCTGGTCGAAGACCTGGGACGCGCAGGAGCGCATCGACGATTACGCGCGTTTCGGCGTCCAGGTGCAGGTGATCAGCACGGTACCGGTGATGTTCAGCTACTGGGCGAAGCCACACCACGCGCTCGAACTGCACCAGGCTCTGAATGAGCACATGGCCGATACCTGCCGCGCGCATCCACGGCATTACGCTGGCATAGGAACCGTGCCAATGCAGTCGCCGCGGCTGGCCGTGCAGGAACTGGAACGCTGCATGGACCAGCTTGGCCTGCAAGGCGTTCAGATCGGGTCGCACATCGGTGCGTGGAACCTGGACGCGCCGGAGCTGTTCGAGTTTTTCGAGGCCGCCAGCGAACTTGGGGCGGCGATCCTCGTGCATCCGTGGGACATGATGGGCAGCGACACCATGTCGAAATACTGGCTGCCGTGGCTGGTGGGCATGCCCGCAGAACAGTCGCGGGCGGCGTGCAGCCTGATTTTCGGTGGCGTACTGGAGCGGTTGCCGAAACTGAAAGTGTGCCTGGCGCATGGCGGCGGCAGTTTCCCTTACACCATCGGCCGCATCGAGCATGGCTTCAACATGCGGCCCGACTTGGTAGCGACCGACAATCCGCGCAATCCGCGGGAGTACCTGTCGCGTCTGTATTTCGATTCGTGGGTCGCCGACGATCGCGCGTTGCAGTACCTGCTGGACACCTGCGGCGTGTCGCAGGTGATGCTGGGCACCGACTATCCCTTTCCGCTTGGCGAACAGGTGCCGGGGGCCGGCATTGCAGCGCTCGGCTTGGACGATGCCGAGCAGGCGCGGCTGTATCACGGGACAGCGCTTGAGTGGCTGGGGCTTCCGGCGAGTCGGTTTTCATGACACTGCTGATGCTCTTCTGCCGCTGGTCATTTCAGCCAAAGCCGGAATCCATTTTGATGCTGGTGCGGTCTTCGGCAAATCCTAAGAGCAGCGTCAATCCGCCCCCCGGCGTCCACCGGGACGACGACCCTGCAGGAGTCACCTGAAGTGGCCGATCTCCATTCCGACCAGCACGCGCAGGCACTCGATAGCACCGACCCGCTGCGCGCGTTCCGCGACGAATTCCTGATTCCCCGGCATGGCGATCGCGAGCAGGCTTACTTTTGCGGCAACTCACTCGGCCTGCAACCCAGGGGCGCGCGCGCGCATGTCGAGGCGGTGCTCGACAAGTGGGCGACGGAAGCCGTCGAAGGCCATTTCACCGGCCAGGCGCAATGGATGCCGTACCACGAACTGGTGCGCGAGCCGCTGGCGCATGTCGTTGGCGCGCAGCCGTCGGAAGTGGTCGCAATGAATTCGCTCACCGCCAACCTGCACCTGATGATGGTGAGTTTCTATCAGCCCAGCATCGA
Organism: Luteimonas sp.; assembly: GCA_039919835.1. Lineage (GTDB taxonomy): Bacteria > Pseudomonadota > Gammaproteobacteria > Xanthomonadales > Xanthomonadaceae > JALYOU01. The sequence goes on along the minus strand of JBDSEX010000081.1, from coordinate 2 downwards.
GC
>JBDSEX010000072.1:0-2882 GCA_039919835.1 Luteimonas sp. | reverse complement strand
CCCGGCGCTTGCGCGCGCGCGTCGCGCTTTGGCGTGACCCCGGCTTCGATGTTGACGACAGCCGGACCTACCTGCTCGACGAGATTCGTGAAGTCAGGCAAGCCGCTGACAAGTTGAGGCGCGGTCGATTGGGCGATGACCGGCGCGGGCGATTGCGCGGTGGCGACGGGCAGCACCGCGGCAGCGGTGGCGATGGCGGTGACGGAGATCAGGGCCAGGGAACGAGTGATACGCGGCATTAAAATCTACCTCGGAGCAGATGGAATGGACAATCAGTTACGCGGGATTCTGTCGAGAGCGGGAATCTGCAACTTGGCTCAGCCAGGAGCAACGGCCCGATGACGCTTCATCCCGTCGCTGGCGGATCTGTGTGGCTTTGACTTCAACGGCTTGGGCTCGCTGGATCGGCGCCTGCACGGCAAATGAAGATTGGAAGACGGGAGAGTTCCCAGTGCAATGGGTTAGTCCCGTTTCGCGGCGTGTCGCCGGATTCGCCTCTCTCGAATGACAAGATTCAATACATTCATAGACCCGTGGAGGCGTGGTATTCCCAACGATCACGGCAACGGCACGTCGCCCGCCGGCTCCCCGCCAACACGGTCCGTCTGCGCTTGCGGCAAACGCGGCTGGAACGGGTAGAAGGTCGGCGACGACGCTCCTGTCGACGGCAAGCTGCCGTAGTCGACGTTGAATCTTCCCGCCGCGGACGTCAACGGAAACACGGCGCTTGGCCAGGGACGCGTGGCCGCAGCCGCGTCAAACACGGCGCTTGCCGGAACGCTTTCGCCCGCCGAAACCGCGCTCGCGACCATCGGCCGGTCGGCACGCGCTGGCGAACGGATCGTGGCGCGCTGGCTCTGTGAGCGGTTGCCGCGCCGAACGCTGCCGCCGCGTGGAACCGAAGCCGTTGCGATCAACGCGGCCCGACTGGAATCGGCCGTGATCACAGGCGGCGTCACCTCGGGCGTGGCGGCGGACTTCATGGCTACAGGCGCATTGCGCGCATCGGCTGGAACCGAAGCTTCGGCGATGGTCGACGGGGTCTGCGCCGCGTCCGGTGCCGCAGACTGGCGCGTCACGAACAATGCGAGCAGGGCCACCGACGCTGCCAATGCCGCCCCGCCCGCCCAACGCATGCCACCGCGATTCGCACGCGACGTGCCCGCCGCAGCCGGTGGAGCGGCAGGTTCGCTCGCGACCATTGCCGCGATCCGCTCGGCGAATCCAGCGGCCACGATTGCCTGCGCCTCTCCGCGCAGCGCATCACCTGCCATGTGCCAGCGATCCAGGCACTGCGCCAGTTCCGCATCGTGCTGCAGCCGGCGCAGCAGGAAACGCGCTTCATCCGGGGGCAAGGCCCCGTCCATGAGCGCGGACAGCTGCTGGCGGTAATGTTGCTCGAATTTGTCTTCTGCTGCGATCTTGTCGGTCATGAGCGGCTGCGCTCCCGATTGGTGGCGTTGGTGTCGAGCAAGGGTTGCAACTGCGTATCGATGGCTTCGCGCGCGCGGAAGATGCGGGAACGCACGGTGCCGATCGGACAATTCATCTTCTGCGCAATCTCCTCGTAACTCAGGCCGTCGACTTCGCGCATGCTGATGGCTGCCCTCAACTCTTCCGGCAACGCTTCGACCACGCGCATGACCGTGCGTTCCACCTCCTGGCGCATCATCTGGCGTTCCGGCGTATCGGTATCCCGGAGGCGGATGCCCGAGTCGAACTGCTCCGCGTCAACGGCATCGATGTCGTCGGTGGGCGGCCTGCGCCGGCTCGAAACGAGATGGTTCTTGGCTGTATTCACGGCAATCCTGTGGAGCCAGGTATAGAACTGCGCATCGCCACGAAAATTCCCGATCGCCCGGTAGGCGCGCATGAACGTGTCCTGCGCGACATCCTGGCATTCGCTCCAGTCGGCGATGTAGCGGCCGATGAGCCCGGCGATCCGGTGCTGGTACTTGCGCACCAGGAGATCGAACGCCGCACTCTCGCCACGCTGCACGCGTCGGACCAGTTCGTTGTCGAACTCCTGCGATGCGTCGTTTTGCGATGTATCAACATCGGCCATCAAGCAGGCGCTCCTGTTGCCCGGCTCGGTGACTGGGCGGTATGACCTTTGGCACGGAAGAAAGTTCCACGATGGAACGGCAGTCTCAGGGGGCAAGGACGGCACCCGCCACCCTTCCGCGTTCCGATTGCACAATCCGAATCCGTTATTGGTTGACGCGGTCGGAACATCCTCTGGATGATACCGGCTTGACCCTTACCTGAACGGATGTTTTCCGATGATCGCTGGCCTTGATGGGTTGCGCTTCAGCCACTGGCAAGCCGAACAGCGCGCGGATGGCATCGTCACGCTGAGTCTGGATCGCGCCAGCGAGTCGGTGAATGCGCTTGCGCAGGATGTGTTGCTGGAACTCGACGCGTTGCTGGAACGACTGGCGCTGGACCCGCCCAACGGCGTGATCTTCCGTTCCGCGAAATCCAGTGGCTTCATCGCCGGCGCCGACATCAAGGAGTTCCAGGGATTCGATCAGCGCGGCACCACAAACGATGCATTGCGGCGCGGCCAGCAGGTGTTCCAGCGGCTTGCGGACTTGCCATGTCCCACGGTCGCCGCGATCCATGGTTTCTGCATGGGCGGGGGCACCGAGTTGTCGCTCGCGTGCCGGTATCGCGTCGCATCGAACGATCCCTCCACGCGGATCGGCTTGCCTGAAGTAAGACTCGGCATCTTTCCTGGCTGGGGGGGGAGCGTGCGCTTGCCGCGACTGGTTGGTGCGCCCGCGGCCTTCGACATGATGCTCACCGGGCGCTCGCTGTCGGCATCGGCTGCACGCGCGATTGGCCTTGTGGACAAGGTGGTCGATGCATCGATGCTGGTC
>JBDSEX010000252.1:0-6597 GCA_039919835.1 Luteimonas sp. | reverse complement strand
GACGGCACCTGCAACAATGCCGCATCGTCGCCGATGCCTTGGATCACGTCATCGCGAGTGGCGGCGCGCCCGCGAATCCGTGCAATCAGATCGAATTCACCGTGCCCGCTCACTTGGCCCGCGCGGCGTTCACTTCGATGTCGCGCCATTGCACCGCAGCCGGGTCGAGCACGCCATTGACGTAGGTGTGGCCGTGCTCGGCGCCGAAGCGTTTCGCGGTCTCGATGGCCTCGTTGATCACCACGCGATACGGCACATCGAGCCGCTGCCGCAATTCGTAGGCGGCGATGCGCAGGACGGCGCGCTCGATTGGATCGACTTGCGCGATCTCGCGATCGATGAACGGTAGCAACGCCGCGTCCAGGTCCGCGTGGTGCTGCATGACGCCGCGTACGAGGTCCTCGAAATACTCGAGATCGGCAACTTCATGCGCCTGCTCGTGCGCGAATTGCTCGATGACGCCGTCGATGGTGCCGCCCGACATCTGCCACGCATAGATGGCCTGCATCGCGCGCCGGCGTGCGCGTGAGCGGCCGACGGGGTCGATGCCGTCCTTGCGACGGTGCCTGCTCACGGCAGCTGCCCCATCAGATGCGCCATCTCGATCGCGACGAGGGCTGCTTCTTCGCCCTTGTTGCCGTGTGTCCCGCCGGCGCGCGCCTCGGCATCTTCGAAGTTGTCTGTGGCGAGCACGCCGTTGGCGACAGGACAGCCGTAATCCAGCGAGACGCGCATCAGGCCTTCGGCGCAACCGTCTGCGACCTGGGCGTAGTGCCGCGTATCGCCTCGCACCACGCAACCCAGCGCGACGATCGCGGCGTGTCCGCTCGCTGCAGCCAGGCGCGCGGCCACCAGGGGCAACTCCCACGCACCGGGCACGCGGATCACGTCGATCGCATCATCGACCACGCCGTTGTCGAGGAATGCGCGGCGCGCACCGTCGACCAGCGCTTCGGTGATGCGCGGATTCCAGCGGCTGGCCAGGATCGCGAAGCGTGCGCCATCAGGAGCACGCAGGTCGCCTTCGTAACGGGGCATGCGGGTCAGTAATTTCCAGGGGGGTGCAGTCTAGCAAGGCGGGTCTGTCGGCTGGCACGGCGCTCGCAGGTTCGATCGTGCGACCGACCCGGTTGTTCCGCGTGGTGGGTCACGGCTCATGCAGCGAAACCGTCGTGACCGCTAGAGACCCACGTACTCGACCACTTCCAGCCCATATCCCGCCAGCCCCACCTGCTTGCGCGGCGTGCCGAGCACGCGCAACTTGCCCACGCCCAGGTCGGCAAGAATCTGCGCGCCCGCGCCGTTGCGGCGCCATTCGGCAAGCGCTCCGCTGCGCGACGGCGGCGGTTCCGGATGCTGGCGGATGCGCGCGAGCAGCGTGTCGGCATCCTGCGTTTCGGCGAGCAACACCAGAACGCCGCACGCTTCATTGGCAATGGCCGCGAGCACGTCGCCGACCGATGGTCCGAAGTCGGCGCGTCGCCAGTGCAACGCATCGGCGAGCGGGTTCTGCATGTGCACGCGCACCAGCGTCGGCACCGACGCATCGCCCTGGCCGCGTTGTAGCGCGAAATGCAATACCCGGCTCAAGCGGTCGCGATAGGTGTGCAGCTGGAACCGGCCGTGCTCGGTATCGATCTCGCGCGAATCGACACGTTCGATCGTATGCTCGGTCGCGAGCCGATGACGAATCAGGTCCTCGATCGAACCCATCTTCAACCCGTGCTCGCGCGCGAAAACCTCCAGTTCCGGCCGCCGCGCCATGCTGCCATCCGGATTGAGGATTTCCACCAGCACGCCGGCCGGCTCCAGTCCTGCAAGCATGGCGAGATCGCTCGCTGCTTCGGTATGTCCGGCGCGGTTGAGGACACCACCGGGCTGCGTCATCAACGGGAAGATGTGACCGGGTTGCGACAAGTCCGATGCGCTTGCATCCGGTCGCACCGCAGTGCGCACGGTATGCGCACGGTCGTAGGCGGAAATGCCGGTGGTGACACCCTCGGCGGCCTCTATGCTGACGGTGAAGTTGGTGCCGTGCGGCGAGGTGTTGTCGCGCACCATCGGCGGAAGGCCAAGCTGCCTGCAGCGCTCGCGCGTCAACGAGAGGCACACCAGCCCGCGCGCGTGCGTGACCATGAAGTTGATGTCGGTCGGCCGCACCAGTTCCGCAGCCATGATCAGGTCGCCTTCGTTCTCGCGATCCTCGTCATCGACGATGACCACCATGCGGCCGTTGCGGAGTTCTTCGAGAAGTTCGGGGATGGGAGCGAAGGGCATGATCTTGTGGTCAGGAGTCGGGAGTCAGGTCAGGAGTCGGGAGTCGGGAGTCGCGTTGCTTTTCATCCCAGTACACGCTGGGATCCTTTTGGCCGTGCTCCAGTTTCTGCTCGTCGCTCCTTTGAAGGCGGGATGACGGCCTATGTGGTTCGCGCCTGCAGCAAACGCTCCACATAACGCGCGACCAGGTCGATCTCGATGTTCACCGCATCGCCGACACGGCCCTGCGCGAATGCCGTGTTCGCCACAGTATGCGGAATCAGCGCGACGTCGAAGCCGCCAGCCTCCACGGCATTGACTGTCAGGCTGACCCCATCGACGCAGATCGAGCCCTTCTGTGCGATGTATTTCGACAACTGCGCCGGAACCGAAAACGTCCAGCGCTGCGCACGTGCGTCATCACTGATCCGGGTGACGCGACCCACGCCATCGACATGACCGCTGACCAGGTGTCCGCCGAGGCGATCCGTTGGTGTCAGCGCACGCTCCAGGTTCAGGACTGCGCCTTCCATGAGTCCGCCCAGCGTGGTGAGCGACAGGGTTTCGTTCGAGACATCGGCGACAAACGATGCTCCATCAAGTTCGACCACGGTCAGGCACACGCCATTGACCGCGATGCTCTCGCCCATCCGCGCATCCGCAAACGGAAGCGTGCCGACGCCGATGCGAAGTCGCGCATCGCCCCCGCGCGATTCGCACGATGCAAGATTTCCGACGCCTTCGATCAAGCCTGTAAACATCCGACCTTTGCGATTCCAGAATTCACGGCATTGTAGGTTCGAATTCATCCGTACGCTTCACGCGACCAAGGACAAATCAATTGCGTGCGAATGCGCGCACCTCTCTGCGCACGCATGCGCCTGCGCAATCTGCGCGGCGCCAGCGTCAGTGGCCAAACCCGCGTCGAACACCTTCCGCGACCGCAGCTGGCTTGCCCGCGGCCGCAACCGGCTCCCCAGAGATGCATGGCGCGGGCACGATCGAAGCGTTCCCTGCGAATAGAGCCTGCGGAAACTTCCGTCGCGCGGTGGATAGTCCAAGGCTGAAGTTGGGAACACACCCCGAAAACAGCATCCCCGAACACAACATCGACGGATGCTGGCGTCACGCCACCGCGCGCGCGGGTTGCAGCAACACGCGCACGTCATTGCCTATGCGCCGCGTCTCGACGATATCGAGTTGCAGCCGTTGCGTCATCGCATCGATCTGCAAGCCGTCAAAGAGTGGTTTTGCGCGATCGCCAAGCAGGACAGGCGCGACATACAACAGAAGTTCGTCGACCAGCCCGGCCGCCAGGAAGGCACCGGCCAGGGTCGCGCCGGCTTCGACCTGGACTTCATTGATCTCGCGTTGCGCGAGCAGCCGGAGCACCGCGTCCAGATCGAGCATGCGATTGCGCATCGGCACGGCGGCGTGCTTCGCGAGGAGGTTGCTGGGCGGCTTGGCGTCGGGCGCATGCAGGTACAGCGTCGGCGCATCGCCTTCGCGGATTCGGCCGCGCGCGACGGTGGCAAGGCCCGGGTCGAGGACGACGCGCAATGGTGCGACGAAGGGCGCGTCGTCATGCAGGCGCACGGTCAGCTGCGGATCGTCGGCGAGCACGGTGCCCGACCCGGTCAGGATCGCGCCGCTGCGCGCGCGCCAGCGATGCACGTCGTTGCGTGATGCCTCGCCGCTGATCCATTTCGATTCGCCGCTGGCAAGCGCGCTGCGTCCATCGATGCTGGTTGCCAGCTTGATGCGCAGCCACGGCCTGCCACGTTCGATGCGCGACAGGAATCCACGATTGAGCTTGCGCGCCTGCGCTTCCATCAGTCCGCGTTCGACGATGATGCCGGCGGCTTCGAGCTTTCCGAATCCGCTGCCATCGACCTCGGGAAACGGATCGCGCATGGCTGCTACGACGCGCGCGACCCCGGCGGCGATCAGCGCATCCGCACAGGGGCCGGTCCGGCCGGTGTGTGCGCAGGGTTCAAGGGTGACGTAGGCGGACGCGCCTTTCGCGCGCTCGCCTGCCGCTTGCAGCGCATGGACTTCGGCGTGGGGTTCGCCCTGGCGTTGATGGAAGCCTTCGCCGACGACTGCATCGGCCTGCGCGATCACGCAGCCGACCATCGGGTTTGGTTTGGTGGTGTAAAGGGCACGCTCCGCGAGGCGCAAGGCGCGCGACATCATGGCGTGGTCGATGGCGCTGAATCCGGGCACGTCGTCAATCCTGTTTTACCCGCCCGCCACGGGATCTCGATGGAACGGAATGGGTCTGGTGTCGCCTGCACGGAAAAACAGGCTATCGCTTCCTGCCTTTCTCGATCGGCACGATATCGGCGACCAGCAACGGCAACTGTCCTTCGACGGGAAGATCGCGTTCCAGCCGGTCCAGTTCCTCGCGGAAGTCGGACACGTCCTCGAACGAGCGGTAAACCGAGGCGAACCGCACGTAACCCACGTGATCGAGCTTGCGCAACTCGGCCATGACGAATTCACCCACGCGGCGCGATGCCACTTCGCGCTCGGTGGTCATGCGCAGCTGGTGCACCACCGCGCGCACCGCAGACTCGATCAACTCTTCGGCCACCGGCCGCTTGTTCAGGGCGCGATCGAAACCGGCCCGCAACTTGCGCGCATCGAACGTATCGCGGCGGCCATCGCTCTTGATGATGACCGGCAGCTTGAGCTCGATCGTTTCCATCGTGCTGAAGCGCTCGCCGCAGGCTTCGCATTCGCGGCGCCGGCGGATGGTCACTCCATCGTCGCTGACGCGCGAGTCGATGACGCGGGTGTCGACGTGCTGGCAGAAGGGGCAATGCATCAGGTGAGCTGGAATTGGCAATCGGGAATCGGGAAATGAAGGCCACGACCTGAGATGCCGAAGCGATCATTCGCGCAACGGATGGCCCGGAGGGCGCGCCGCGGAAGCGGTGCGTAATCCGGTGACCACGAATTCACTTGCCGAAATGCAACGGCCAAGGTCGCTGGATTCCCGCCCTTGCGGGACTGACGAGCAAAAGCAAACGTTGCGGGCGTTTCAGCCATACACCGGGAATTGCTTGCACTGCCTGGTCACGTTCTCACGTACCCCCGCAATGACGCCCTCATCCTCCGGCGCATCCAGTACATCGCAGATCCAGTTCGCCAGCGCCACGCAATCGGCTTCCATATACCCGCGCGTGGTCACCGCGGGCGTTCCCAGGCGCAATCCCGAAGTGACAAATGGTTTCTGCGGATCGTTCGGCACGGCATTCTTGTTGACGGTGATGTGCGCCTTGCCGAGCGCCGCTTCGGCGTCCTTGCCGGTGAGGCTCTTGCCAGACACGGTCTTGCCGATCATGTCGACCAGCATCAGATGGTTATGCGTACCGCCTGAGACGATCTTGTAGCCGCGCTTGATCATCGTCTCGGCCATCGCCTGCGCGTTCTTCACGACCTGCTGCTGGTACGCCTTGAACCCGGGTTCCAGCGCTTCCTTGAACGCAACGGCTTTTGCCGCGATCACGTGCATCAGCGGGCCGCCCTGGATGCCGGGGAAGACGATGGATTGCAGTTTCTTCTGCATGTCCTCGTTGCCGCCTTTCGCCACGATGATGCCGCCGCGCGGGCCACGCAGGGTCTTGTGCGTGGTCGAGGTGCAGACGTCGGCGTGGGGCACCGGATTGGGATACACCCCGGCGGCGACCAGGCCGGCGACGTGGGCCATGTCCACGAAGAAGATGGCGCCGACCGAGTTGGCGATCTTCGCCATGCGTTCCCAGTCGACGACCTGCGAATACGCACTGAAGCCGCCGATCAGCATTTTCGGCTTGTGTTCATCGGCAAGGCGCTGCACTTCGTCGTAGTCGATCAGGCCATCCGCGTCGACGCCGTATTGCACCGCGTTGAACAACTTGCCGCTGATGTTGACCTTCGCGCCATGCGTGAGATGGCCGCCGTGCGCAAGCGACATGCCGAGAATGGTGTCGCCAGGCTGCAGCAGTGCGAAAAACACGGCTTGATTGGCCTGCGAGCCGGAATGCGGCTGCACGTTGGCGTACCCGGCGCCGAACAGCTGCTTGCAGCGATCGATCGCCAGCTGCTCGGCGATGTCGACGTATTCGCAGCCGCCGTAATAGCGCTTGCCCGGGTAGCCTTCGGCGTACTTGTTGGTGAGCTGGCTGCCCTGCGCTTCCATCACCCGCGGGCTGCAGTAGTTTTCCGACGCGATCAGCTCGACGTGGTCTTCCTGGCGGCGGTTCTCGGACGCGATCGCGGCGGCCAGTTCGGGATCGAAACCTTCGATGCGGGAATCGCGGGGGAACATGGTGGTCCAGGCGTGCGGGGATGGGG
>JBDSEX010000249.1:0-5036 GCA_039919835.1 Luteimonas sp. | reverse complement strand
TCAAAGCGAATGTCCAGACCGCGCCCGACGATTTCGAGCTTTGAATCCGCCTGACGCGACGACGAAGGGCACAACCTTCAACGCGGCTCGAACATCCCCGCCGTCGGGCGGAAACTCCGCGGCGCATAACCGAAGTCGCGCGCCGCCGGTTGCACATCGAACACCAGGTCGCTGCGCATGCGCTTGACGGCAGCTTCTCCGAACCCGGTGGCATGTCCCGACGCTTGCGCCGCAAACAGCGCGAGGTTGAACAGCGGCGACGGCAATTCGATCAGTTGCGGCGAGGGCGTCAAGGTCGCCAGCGTGCGCACCACCATCTCTCGGTACGGCAGCGTTTCGCCGCCAGGCAACGCGTACACCTTGCCGTGGGTGGTTGCTGTTGCGTTGGCTGCAAACGCAGCGGCGGCGAGATCGTGCGCGTGCACCGGCTGTCGCAACCCCGTCGCGCCGCGCGGCAGCACGAACCTGTTCCAGCGCTTTGCCAACTCGACGATGCGCGTCAACGTGCGGTCGCGCGCGAAGCCGTAGATGAGGGTGGGCCGCAGAATGGTCGCGCCCGCGTTGCGTGCGGACGCCGTCTCCAGCACGGTCTGTTCGCCCTGCCGCAGGCGCGCCGCGACGTCGCGTTCCAGCGCATCGGACGAACCTCGCTTGACCTCGATGCTGGTCGAACCGAACGCGATCACGCGCCCAGCCTCGATGTTCGATGCGGCATACCAGCGCGCGAATTCGTCGAGCGGACCGAGGCTGAAGATGCTGTCGACGTCGCGCGGCACCCCCTCAAGCTGCGCGAAATCGCCACGCAGCCAGTGCAGGCCCGGCGTGTCGTTGTGCTGGCCGCGCGACACCGCATACACCTGCCAGCCGGAATCGTCGAGATGATCGAGCAGCGGCACGCCGATCTGCCCGCTGGCGCCGAAGACCAGGGCGCGCCGCATGTCAGCGTTGCGCCGGTGCCGCTGGCAGCGACACGCGCAACCATGCGTAGCCCGCAATCGCGGCGACCACGGAAGCCACGAGAACGCCCAACACCGCGGTCTGGTACAGGTCGCCATCGTCGGCAAACGCCAGCGAGGCGATGAACAGGCTCATGGTGAAGCCGATGCCTGCCAGCAGGCCGAGTCCGATCATCGACGTGTGATCCATGCCATCGGGATAGCGCGCCAGCCCGGTCGCGCGCGCCAGCAGGGCAGCGCCCACAATGCCCACGGGCTTGCCCAGCAAGAGGCCAAGCGCGATTCCGAGTGGCAGCGGAGTCAGGATGTCGCCGGCCGCGAAGCCAGCCAGCGGCAGCCCCGCATTGGCGAAGGCGAAAATCGGCAAGATCGCGTACGCGACCCACGGATGCAGCGCGTGCTCCAGCGTTTCCAGCGGCGAGTGCTCGACCGCGTCGTCCACGGCATTGTCGCGATCGACATGCGGGATCATCAAGCCCGTCACCACGCCGGCGAGCGTCGCATGCACGCCGGACTTGAGTACGCAGATCCAAACCACCACGCCCAGCAGCAGGTAAGGCGTCAATGCCTTCACGCCTCGCCCGTTGAGCAAGGCCATGCCGCCGATGGCCGCGGCCGCCCAGCCGAGTGCCGTCATCGACAGGCCACTGGTATAGAAGATCGCGATGATGGCGATGGCGGCGAGATCGTCCACCACCGCGATCGTGGACAACAGCAATTTCATCGCCACTGGCACGCGTGAACCAAGCAATGACAGGATGCCCAGCGCGAACGCGATATCGGTCGCGGCCGGCGTGGCCCAGCCCTGCATCGCGAGCGCATCGCCACGATTGACAAACCAGTAGATCGCGGCAGGCAGGGCCACGCCGGCGCCCGCGCAGAGCAAAGGCAACAACAACTGGTCACGGTTGGACAACTGGCCCGACAGCACCTCGCGCTTGATCTCCAATGCCACCAGCAGGAAGAAGATCGCCATCAGGCCATCGTTGATCCATAGCAGCAATGGCTTGGCGATCTCCAGCGCGCCGAACCGGATGGCGACAGGCAAGTCGCGGAAGCCGTCGTAGAACTCTTCGAGCGGTGAGTTGGCACAGAGCAACGCAAGCGCGGCCGCGGCGATCAGCAGGATGCCGCCGGCGGCTTCGAGACGGAAGAATTCCGACAGGCCACGCACGGCCCGCTCGGGGAGCACGACGCGCACGACTTCGGCGATCGGGGACGGTTCCTGTTGCATCGCCGGAGTATAGCCAGCGCGATTCCAATGCCGCGCGCGGGCAACGCGTCGATCAGGTGAAATAACGCGCGTTGATCCACAGGTGCAGCGCGATGCTCGCCGCGTAGCCCAGCAGGATCGCCCAGGTCCATTTCAGGTGACTGAAGAACGTGTATTGACCACGGGCCTGGCCCATCAGCGCCACGCCCGCCGCCGAGCCGATCGACAGCATGCTGCCGCCCACGCCCGCAGTCAGCGTCACCAGCAGCCACTGCCCGGTGCTCATGGCCGGCTCCATCTGCAGCACCGCCACCATGACCGGGATGTTGTCGAGGATCGCCGACAGCAGGCCGACCAGCACGTTGGCGGTGGTCGGACCAAGATCGCCGTAGAAGTAGTGCGAAGCCAGCGCGAGATAGCCGCAGAATCCCAGCGCACCGACGCACATGATCACGCCGAAGAAGAACAGGAGCGTGTCCCATTCGGCGCGCGCGACCTGCTCATAACTGTCGAATGCATCGATCTCGCCCGGCAGGCCTTCGCTGGCGTAATCGGCGGCCTCCTGCAGTCGCGCGCTGCGCTGCAGCCACCAGCCGTACAGTTGCAACAGCGCCAGCCCAGTCATCATCCCCAGGAACGGCGGCAGGTGCAGGAAACTGTGGAAGCCGACGGCCAGCACTATGGTGAGGGCAAACAACGCCATGATCGTGTAGGCGCCACGCTTGATGCGGACGCGCTCATTGTTCTGCGCGGGCGCGCCAGCCGGCACCGAAAAGTGCATGCACGCCGCAGGCACCAGCCAGTTCACCAGTGATGGCGCGAACAGGGCGAAGAACATCCAGAACTCGACGATCCCCCGCTGCCAGACCATCAAGGTGGTGATGTCGCCGAACGGACTGAACGCGCCGCCTGCATTGGCTGCGACCACGATGTTGATGCAGCCGAGCGCGACGAACCGCGGGTTCCCGACGCCAACCGCCAACAGCACCGCGCACATCACCAGCGCCGTGGTGAGGTTGTCGAGCACTGGAGACAGCACGAACGCGAGCGCGCCGGTGATCCAGAACAGCTGTCGATAGCCGAGGTTGCGACGCATCAGCCACGCACGCAGTCCATCGAAGACATTGCGCTCGCTCATGGCATTGACGTAGGTCATCGCAGCGAGCAGGAACAGCAGCAGTTCGGCGTACTCGACCAGGTATTCGCGCACCGCGAGGTGCGCCAGGTCCGCTTCACCGTTGAACGCAAGGACGGCCGCGAGCATCGCCCAGATCGCACCCGCCGCCAGGATCACCGGCTGCGATTTACGCAGGTGCGTGAACTCTTCCACCACGACCAGCACGTAGGCCAACGCGAACATCGCGATGGCCGCGTATCCCGCCCAGTGCGCGCTGAGGTCCGCGTGCGCCTCGGCCGCCGACGCCGGGAACGGCATGACCAGGGTCGCGGCGGCAAGTGCCAACAGTGCGGCAGGACGAACAATGGCTGGCATGCGAATCCCGGCGCGGACATCGAATCGTTCTTCAGTCTAACCGCGACACCAACTGCGAAGCCGCGCATGCGATGACGATTTTTTCCACCTGGTACTACAGGGTCGAGTAAATCTCGAACAGCGCCCATGCGAGGAATGCGGCAACGAGGATGCCGCCTTCGCGCCGGCTGACCTGCAGCTCGCTGCGCATCATCGGATACAGCACGAGCGCGAACGCCAGCGCCGCCGGCAACTCAATGCGCACGAGCGACGCCGGCACCGGCAGGTCGCGGAACACCGCCATGCCGCCCAGCACCACCAGCAGGTTGAACAGGCTCGAGCCGATGACATGTCCGGCCACCATGTCGCCCTGTCCGCGACGCGCGGCAGCGATGGCAGCGGCGATTTCCGGCAAGGCGGTGCCGATCGCAACCGGCAGCAGGCCGGTCAGCAGCGGACTCAAGCCCATCGACACGCCGAGTACCGGCGCGCCCTGCACCACGAACTTCGCGCCGAAGTACAACAGCGCGATGGCGATCGCGACGCGCAACAGGTTCATCGCCAGGTCGGCGCGCGTCGTCGCATAGGCCGCGATCGTGGCCTGCAGTTCCACAGGCTCGTTGCGCGCGCGCTTGAACAGGAAGAACAGCATGCCAACGAAACCAAACAGCAGGATCGCGCCTTCGCTGCGCACCAGCACGCCATCGAAGCCCATCGCAATGACCACCAGCGTCGTGCCGACCAGCCACGCCAGCAACGGCACGATCGCGCGGCTGCGGACCAGCAATGGCGAGACCAGTGCTGCGATACCGAGCGTCAAGCCGACGTTGACGACATTGCTGCCGACCGCATTGCCAAGCGCAAGTTGCTGCGAACCCGCCCACACCGCACGCGCATTAACCGCAAGCTCGGGCAGCGACGTGCCGAATGCGACCAGCAGCAATCCGGCGACGAACGGCGATGCGCCGAAGCGTTGCGCGACACCCGATGCACCCTTGACGATGGAATCGCCGCCCAGCGCAAGCAGCACCAGCCCAAGCGCGAAAAAGCCAAGTGCTTCGAACATCGCGTTAGTTCCCTATCGTCGGCAGCGTGAGCGGATTGTAGTGCCTACGAAACAAGGGAATGGCTTCTAATCACCGGTGTGCGAATCCACAGTGCGATCTGGACGGGAGCCCGCACCCTCGCTTGATCGAACTTGCGACCGTCCTGACCGCGAGGGAACCCCGCCGTCGCCCACAGCGCGATCGCGCCCAACCCTGCGCGAGCCGGCGTTTCGCAAACGCGCGCTTGCGCCGGTTGGACCAAGGAACAGCTCGCAGCTTCGCTTTCATGTAGCAACTAACGAATGAGGCGACCCACAAACCCGAAGGGCGGCGCACATGGATGTGCGCCG
>JBDSEX010000015.1:0-4722 GCA_039919835.1 Luteimonas sp. | reverse complement strand
ATGAGCCCGAACAGCGCCGCGAGGTTCTCGCCTACGATCACGATCAGTTCGGCTTGGCGGCTTTCGCGGAACCAGCGCCACAGGCTGCGGCCTGCGCGCTCCTTGGCAGCTTCCTGCAGCGCGGCGTGGGTGGATACCCCCTCGGCCAGGATGCTGAAACTCAACACGCCGACCGCCCACCACCATTTTGTCAACGGTTCCGGGTGCTGCAGTTTGTGTACGCCCTCGTACAGCGAGAACATGCCGCCGACGGTGAACAGCATCACTGCGACCAGGAACGACCAGAAGTAGATCGACTTGCCTTCGCCCAGTGGATGTTCCGGCGTGGCGGGACGTATCGCCTGCTTCATCCCGAGCAGCAGCAACAACTGGTTGCCGCAGTCCGCCAGCGAGTGCACGGTTTCCGCCAGCATTGCCCCGGATTTCGTGAAGTAAGCCGCCACGCCCTTGGCGATGCTGATGGCGAGGTTGGCGCCGAGCGCGAACAGGATCGCGCGCGTGGAGTTACCGGCCATGTTGATTCCGATCGGGGAAGTCGGTACAGATTAGCGCCCGGTGCGTCGCGACCGGTTCACGCACATGCCACACCGATCCGCATGCGCCGGTCACGTCACCACGGCGACGAGGTCGGGCTCGAAGAAAGACCAGCGCACATCGGGATAACGCAGCCGCAACTCGCGCTCGACATCGTTGATCTGCTCGACCAGCGCGACAGCGCTTTGGTCCTCGCGCATTTCCGCGTGCACCGCCACCATCACGTCGTTGCCAAGCTGCAGCGTGATGAGGCTGATGACATGGCCGACCTCGGGCCTGTCCTCGAGGAATTGACGAATTTCCTGTTCGCGTGCCGGGTCCATGCTTTGGCCGATCAGCAGATCCTTGACCTCGACCGCGACGAAGATCGCGACCACGACCAGCAACACGCCAATGGCGATGGTGCCGATCGCGTCCCATGCCGGATTGCCTGTCGCCACCGACAGCAGCACTGCAGCGAGCGCGAACACCAGGCCGAACAACGCCGCCAGATCCTCGCCGAAGATCACCACCAGCTCGGCCTGGCGGCTCTGGCGGAACCACTGCCACAACGTGCGCTCGCCGCGCACCTTGTTGACTTCCTGCAGGCAGGCACGCATCGACACACTCTCGGCGATGATGCCGAACACGAGCACGCCCGCCGCCCACCACCACTGCTTCAGCGGCTCGGGTTGCTGCAGTTTGTGGATGCCTTCGTACAGCGAGAACATGCCGCCGACGGTGAACAGCATGACGGCCACCAGGAACGACCAGAAATAAATCGCCTTGCCATACCCGAGTGGATTTTCCGCAGTCGGTGGTTTGCGCGCCTGCCGCATCCCCAGCAACAACAGCAACTGGTTGCCGCAATCGGCCAGCGAATGCACGGTCTCGGCCAGCATCGCGCTGGAACCGGTGAAGAAGGCAGCGAAGCCTTTCGCGACCGCGATGGCGAAGTTGGCGCCCAGTGCAAAGAGGATCGCGCGTGTCGAATCGCCGCCACCGGCCATGAATCGGGTTCCGTCGTGATGTGAAAATGACCTCGGCGGACGATGCGCGCAGCGAGGTGGGTGATGTGCACAGTCTAACAAAGCGTCCACGCCCCCCGGGCTCTGTCAGTGAGGCCATGCCGTGCAACCGACGACACCACCACGCCCGACAGAGCCGCGCCCATTGGCACGTTTCGATACTGGTGCGAACCAGCCCGATCACGATCACGCCGCTCTTGTCGCAATGCCAATCAAGCCTGGCCAGGCACGCAGCAGGACTTCACCCGACCCGTGCCAACATCGCCGCATGCACGCACGCAACCGCCTCCCGCCCTGGCACGAACACCTCCGTCTGCAGAACGGGCGCGAGTTGTTGATCCGTCCCATCCGCGGCGAGGATGCCGAACCGCTGCGTGCCGGTTTCACGCTGCTGCAACCGGACGAAATACGCCATCGCTTCCTGTACGCGATGAAGGAACTTTCGCCGGAAATGGCGGCGCGCCTGACGCATCCCGATCCGAAACGCGAATTCGCACTGGTCGCCGCCGAACCTCTGCCGCCGGGCGAGGCGCTGATCGGCGCAGTGGCGCGCACGTCGATCGCGTTGGATACGAACGACGCCGAATTCGCGATCCTGGTCAGCCGATACATTGGCGGCATGGGGCTCGGCCGGCATCTGATGCGGCGCCTGGTGCGCTGGGCCAAAGGCAGGAAGCTGCATCGTCTTTACGGCGATGTGCTCGAACACAACAGCGCAATGCTGTCGCTCGCCGAATCGCTGGGCTTCCGCCGCGAACGCGCAGAGGATGCACCCGGATTGACGCGCGTGGTGCTGATCCTGAAACCGTAGGCCCCTTGGGGCCAACGCAGTCATGCAAGGCGCCCTTCATTCCCGCAAAGGCGGAATGAGCGGCTGCGGGTTAAAATGCGCACACCCTTGCGCTGGATGCCATGCATCCGGCGCTGTCTTTGTTTTGCGAAACAGATGACCACACCTCCCCACACCGCGTTCAACGCCCCCCCACTCCCCAAGCCTGGCCAGCAGCGCGCCTGGTGGCGTGCACCTGCATCCGCGTCAGCGCTGGCCTGGTGGATCACGCGCGCAGCCGAAGCACATGACGGTCCATTGCTGGTCGCGGCGCGCGACAACCACGCCGCGCATCAACTCGAATCCGACCTGCGCACGGTGATCGGCGGCGATGCCACGCTGCCCGTTGTCCATTTCCCCGATTGGGAAACCCTCCCCTACGACCAGTTCAGCCCGCATCCCGACATCGTGTCGCAGCGCCTGGCGGCATTGCATCGCCTGCCCGCGCTCAAACGCGGCATCGTGGTGGTGCCAGTGCAGACGCTGCTGCAGCGATTGCCTCCGTTGCGCTACGTGATCGGCAATACCTTCGACGTACGCGTCGGGCAGACGCTAGACCTGGACGCCGAAAAACGGCGCCTTGAATCGGCTGGCTACCGGCATGTGCCGCAGGTCCTCGATCCCGGCGATTTCGCCGTGCGCGGTGGCCTGCTCGACGTGTATCCGATGGGCTCGGACACGCCTTATCGCGTCGAACTCTTCGATGAGGCGATCGACACCATCCGCGCCTTCGATCCGGAATCGCAGCGCTCCCTCGACAAGATCGACGCGGTGCAGCTGCTGCCTGGCCGCGAAGTTCCCTTGGACGACGACACGCGCAAGCGCGCCATGGACGTTTTACGCGACCGCTTCGACATCGACACGCGGCGCAGCGGACTGTTCCAGGACCTGAAAGCGGGACTCGCGCCCGCGGGCATCGAGTACTACCTGCCGCTGTTCTTCGACGGCACGGCGACGCTGCTTGATTATCTCGGCGACAACGCATTGCCCGTGCTCGGCGAAGGCACATCGGAAGCGGCCGACCATTTCTGGTCGCAGACGGCCGAGCGCTACGAACAGCGCCGCCACGACATCGAACGCCCGTTGCTCCCGCCCGACGAGCTGTATTTGCCGCCGGATGCACTGCGCGAGCGCTTGAATCGTGGGCAGCGGATCGAAGTGTGCGGCAAGGAGCATCCGCGCCGTGACGAGTCGATTGCGTTGGGCGACCAGATGGCGCCGGATGTGCCCATCGCCGCGAAGGATGTGATTCCAGCCGCGGCGTTGAAGTCGTTTCTGGGGAGTTATGCCGGACGCGTGTTGATCGTCGCGGATACGGCGGGGCGGCGAGAGGCGTTGCTGGAGATTCTGCATGCGGCGGAGTTGTCGCCCGCAGTCCTGCCGGATTTCCAGAGCTTCATTCGTAACCACGATGAGAAACCGTCTTCCGCCCAACCTCTCTTTGGTCACCCCCGCGAGGACGCGGGTCCAGCGACCTGGGCTGTCAGTGACGGCCAAGAAAAGGCAGGGTCTCTGGATGACCAGCCTCCGGCTGTTGTGGAGCGTCCCCGCCTTCGCGGGAATGACGGGCAAGAGCACCATTCGCAATTTTTCATCACCGTCGCCCCGTTTGACAACGGGTTCGCTCTGGACGAGCCACGTGTCGCGATCCTCACCGAGCGCCAGCTGTTCCCCGAACGCGCCGCACAACCCCGCCGCCGCAAGCGCGCCGGCCGCGAGCCGGACGCGATCATCCGTGACCTCGGCGAGTTGTCCGAGGGCGCGCCGATCGTGCACGAGGATCATGGCGTTGGCCGCTACCGCGGGCTCATAACCCTGGACGCCGGCGGCATGGCTGGCGAATACCTCGACATCGAATATGCCAAGGGCGATCGCCTGTACGTCCCGGTCGCGCAGCTGCATCTCATCAACCGCTATTCCGGCGCGTCGCCAGAAACCGCGCCGCTGCATTCGCTGGGCGGCGAAGTGTGGGCCAAGGCCAAGCGCAAGGCTGCGGAAAAGGTCCGCGACGTTGCGGCGGAATTGCTTGAAATCCAGGCCAAGCGACAGGCGCGCGCCGGGCTTGCGCTGGATGTCGACCGCGCGATGTACGAACCGTTCGCGGCGACGTTTCCGTTCGAGGAAACACCGGACCAGCACAGCGCCATCGAAGCGGTCATCCGCGATCTCGGCAGCAGCCAGCCGATGGATCGCGTGGTCTGCGGCGATGTCGGATTCGGCAAGACCGAGGTCGCCGTGCGCGCTGCATTCGTGGCCGCCGCGGCTGGCAAGCAGGTCGCTGTCCTGGTACCCACCACGCTATTGGCGGAACAGCACTACCGCAACTTCCGCGACCGCTTCGCCGACTGGCCG
>JBDSEX010000348.1:0-5922 GCA_039919835.1 Luteimonas sp. | reverse complement strand
TGTACCGCCCTTCCTCGTCGAACTCGCGCCAGCCCAGCGCGGTGCGCACTTCATCGGGTTCGCGCTTGCTGTAGATGGCGACGCCGCTGTAGCCCTTTTTCGTGGTCGCATCACGAAACCATGCCTTGTAGCCGCCGGGCAGGAAGGCATCGCCGATGAGCTGGTGCTCCTGCGCCTTGGTTTCCTGCACGCACAGCACGTCCGCCTGGTGCGGCACGAACCAGTCGAAGAATCCCTTGCTTGCTGCGGAACGCAGACCGTTGGCGTTGAAGCTGATGATGCGCATCGATGCTCCGAGGAAATCGGGAAGCGGGAAGCGGGAAGCGATAAGGGTAAACCGCTGTTGCTCGTCATTCCCGCGAAGGCGGGAATCCAGTGACCTTGATTGTCACAGCAAAGATCGCCGGGTTTGCGCATTCGCGCAGGTGACGCAGCGGGTCTTCGATAACCCTCGACATAAGAGCGCGGACCTGCCTGTCGGGCCAGCTTAAAACGTGCGCTTACCTGGCCTTGATCGCCATCGCCGGCAATCCATTGCTACCAAGCTTTGCCTTGGCTTCCGCGAGCTCGGAGGCTGTGCCGTACGGCCCCATGCGGACGCGGTACATGGTCTTGCCGTTGATGCTGGCCGATTCAACGCGCGCGCCGAGGCCGATCAGCGCGATCCTGGCCTTCAATTGTTCCGCATCGCCTGATGCGCCAAATGCGCCGGCTTGCAGGATGTAACGCGCTTCGCCGGACGTGCTTGCGGCCGCCGTCGGCGTCGTCGCCGTCGTCGCGGTCGCAGTGCCGCGCGATGCAGTTGCGGGAACTTCCGTTGCGATTGGTGGCGGCAAGGTTCCATTGGCCGCCGCGGTGGCAGCGTCGACTCCAGCCTGTTCGGCCGCCTCCCGTGTCTGTTGCTCGCGTTGCTGGCGTTGCTGGCGCGTCGCTTCTTCGCGCGCGGTCGCCGCGAGTTGCGCATCGGTCATCGCGACTTCTTCGCCGGGGAGCAGCGTATAGAAATCGAACTCGGGTTCCTTTGCTGCACTGGCGCCGGTTGCCGGTCCTGCCGTGTCGCCATCGTCCTGGGCGATCGCCTCCTCGTCCTCCGCGACCGCGCCGCCGACCGGTTGCGCGTCAGGATTCGGCCGAGGGCGGAAGAAACCATCGCCATCGGATTTCAGCAGTTTCGGCGCCGCCAAAATTGCACCGATGCCCAGCAGCAATCCGAGCACCAGCCACGCCCAGCCGGGCAAGCCATTGCCGTTTCCGGTGTTGCGTCGCGCCTGCGACCTGCCGCGTCGTGCCGCCATCTACATCGTCTCCGGAGCGCTCACGCCCAACAAGTCGAGCCCATTCTTCAACACCTGTCCCGTCGCCACGCTTAACGCCAGCCGCGCGTCGCGCATGCGCGCATCTTCCACCAGGATGGCCTCCGCGTGGTAACAGGTGTGGAAAGCATGCGCGAGTTCGCGCAGGTATTGCGCGATCACGTGCGGCTCCAGGGTGTCGGCGGCGGCTTCGATGACTTCGGGATAGCGCGACAGTTCGACCATCAAGGCCTGCGTGGTGTCGTCGTCGAGCAGGTTCAGGTTGGACAGGCCGTGCTCGCGGTCGAAGGCGTAACCTTTCTCGTTCGCCTGCCGCAGCAGGCTGCGTACGCGGGCGTGCGCGTACTGGACGTAGAACACCGGGTTGTCGTTGCTTTGCGAACGCGCCAGGTCGATGTCGAAGGTGAGCTGCGAGTCGGGTTTGCGTGCGATCAGGAACCAGCGCGTCGCGTCGCGGCCGGCTTCCTCGATCAGATCCCGCAGCGTCAGGTAACTGCCCGCGCGCTTGGACAACTTCACTTCCTCGCCGCCGCGCATCACCGTGACCATCTGGTGCAAAACGTACTCGGGATAGCCAGCGGGGATGCCCATGTCGAGCGCCTGCAGGCCTGCTTTGACACGCATCAGCGAGCCGTGGTGGTCGGCGCCGAGTTCCGTGATCGCGCGCGCGTAGCCGCGCTGCCATTTGCTGAGGTGATAGGCCACGTCCGGCACGAAATACGTGTAGCTGCCATCGGACTTGCGCATCACGCGGTCCTTGTCGTCGCCGTAATCCGTACTGCGCAGCCACAACGCGCCGCCTTCCTCGTAGGTATGGCCGCGCGCGATGAGTTCACGCACGGTGTCTTCGACTTTGTCGTCGTCGTACAGCGACGATTCGAGGAAATACACGTCGAAGCCGACACCGAATGCGGCGAGGTCGCCATTCTGCTCGTTGCGCAGGTATGCGACGGCGAACCGGCGGATGGCGTCGAGGTCGTCGGGGTCGCGTTCTCCGGTGACGGTGTGGTCTTCGAACGCCACGATGTCGCCACGCAGATAGGCGTTGGCGACGTCAACGATGTAATCGCCGCGATACCCGTCCGGCGGCCAGCTGGCATCGTCGGGACCCAGGCCAGTGGCGCGCGCCTGCACCGACTTGGCGAGATTGTCGATCTGCGCGCCGCCATCGTTGTAGTAGTACTCGCGCGTCACCACCCAGCCGTTGGCATCGAGCACGCGCGCGAGGCAGTCTCCGATCGCCGCCGCCCGACCGTGGCCGACGTGCAGGGGACCGGTCGGGTTGGCGGAGACAAACTCCACGCCAACGCGCGTGCCCTTGCCGATTTGGTTTCGACCGTAGGCATCGCCTTGTACATGCACGCGCGCGACCTCCCGCGCGTAGGCGGCGGGCGAAAGGTGGAAATTGATGAAGCCGGGGCCGGCGATGTCGATGCTGGCGATGTCATCCGAAGCCGGCATCGCCTCCAGCAGCTGCTGCGCCAGCATGCGCGGGTTGCTGCGCGCCGCCTTGGCCAACAGCATCGCCGCGTTGCTGGCGAAGTCGCCGTGGGTGCGGTCCTTGGGCCGTTCGACGACGAAGTCCGGCAAGACCAGGTCGGCAGGCAGTGTTCCGCTGTTGCGCAGGGTTTCGATGCCTTGGACGATCAAGGCGCGGACGGGGGCTTTCAAGACGATTCCGCTGGGGACTGTGTAACTGGCGATTTTAGCCGACAGCGAGCGTGCGGAACGGCAATCTCCTCGTCACACCCAGCCCCGCGCCGCGAGCGACACCGGCGGCCCATCGGCGATCACGAAGTGATCCAGCAGCCGCACGTCCAGCAGCGCCAGCGCATGCTTCAGGCTGGCAGTGACCGCGCGATCCGCCGAGCTCGGCTCAGGATTTCCACTGGGATGGTTGTGGCCGACGATCACCGCAGCGGCGTTGTGCGCCAGGGCGCGGCGGACCACTTCTCGCGGATGCACTTCGGCGCCGTCGATGCTGCCGCGGAACAACTCCTCGAATGCGATCGCGCGATGGCGCGTGTCGAGGAACAACGCGGCGAAGACCTCGTGCGGCTGGTGCCGCAGCCGCTGGGCGAAATAGCGGCCCGCTGCCTGCGGGTCGCTCAGGGCCTCGCCGCGTTCCAGTGCGCTGGCCAGATGGCGATTGCCAAGTTCCAAGGCAGCGACGATCGCGCAGGCACGCGCCGGTCCGAGGCCCGGCAGCTTCGACAGCTGCGCGGCAGGCCGTTCCAGCAATGCGCGCAGCGGTCCGTGCGCGCTGAGCAGTTCGCGCGCCGTCGCAACCGCATCGCGGCCGCGCAAGCCGGAGCCGAGGAAAATCGCCAGCAGTTCCGCATCCGACAACGCCGCCGCGCCGCGCGCCAGCATCTTCTCGCGGGGTCGTTCGGTGGCGGGCCAGTCGCGGATGTGCATGACGCCAGCCTGCGCCTGCCCGCACGATGCGTCGGTCGGGACGCGAAGCGGCTTCGGGTAAGCTAGCCGCTGGTTTCGCCGTAGGACATTCCCGACGTGGTTGCAGCTTTGCAGGGGCAGAAACTGGTGCTCGGCGTCAGCGGCGGCATCGCCGCGTACAAGGCGATCGAACTGGTGCGCCGCCTGCGTGAAGCCGATGCGGACGTGCGGGTGGTGATGACCGAAAACGCGCAGCGCTTCGTCACGCCGCTGAGTTTCCAGGCAGTCTCGGGGCAGCTTGTTCGCACCTCCTTGTGGGACGAAGCTGCCGAAGCGGCGATGGGACACATCGAACTGGCGCGCTGGGCTGATCGCATCGTCATCGCGCCCGCGTCGGCCGACACCATCGCCAAGCTCGCGCATGGCTTCGCCGACGACCTCCTGACCACGTTGTGCCTGGCAACGACGTCGCCGATCTCGATCGTGCCCTCGATGAACAACCGCATGTGGCTGCACGCAGCGACCCAGGCCAACGTGGCGACGTTGCGCGCACGTGGCGTCGACATGATCGGCCCGGACGATGGCGCGCAGGCCTGCGGCGAATTCGGCCCGGGGCGCATGCGCGAGCCGGACGCGATCGTCGCTGCACTTGGCGCGCACGGCCACCAGGCCGCCGGCGACACGTGAGCGCGCACATGAGCGGTTCGCTCGCAGGCAAGCGTGTCATCGTCAGCGCCGGCCCCACCTACGAGGACCTCGACCCGGTGCGCTTCATCGGCAACCGCAGCAGCGGCAAGATGGGCTTCGCCATCGCCGAGGCGGCTGCACGGCGCGATGCCGATGTGGTGCTCATCGCAGGGCCCGTGCATCTGTCGACCCCGCAACGCGTGTCCCGTGTCGATGTGCGCTCCGCCGCGCAGATGCGCGATGCCGTCTTCGCCGCGCTGCCGGCCGACCTCTACATCGGTGCTGCCGCCGTCGCCGATTACACGCCGCAGCAGGTAAGCGGCACCAAGATCAAGAAAACCGGCGAGACGCTGACGCTTGAACTCGTGCGCACGGCGGACGTGCTGGCTGGAGTCGCAACGCACGCCCTGCGCCCACGCCTCGTGGTCGGTTTCGCCGCCGAAACCAACGACATCGAGCTGCATGCGCGCGGCAAGCTTGAGAAAAAGCGGCTGGACATGATCGCGGCCAACCAGGTCGGCATCGCCGGCTGCGGGTTCGAAAGCGACGACAACGCCGTCACCGTCTATTGGCCCGGCGGGGTGCGCGTGCTGGGTCCGGCATCAAAATTGCATGTAGCCAACGGATTGCTCGACCTCATCACGGAACGCCTGCACCGATGACCCGCCCCGCCTCGACCCATGCGCTGGAAATCAAGCTACTCGACCCACGCTTCGGCGACGCCTGGCCGCTGCCCGCCTACGCGACCGACGCCAGCGCCGGGCTCGACCTGCGGGCCGCGCTGGAGGCGCCCCTCACGCTGGAGCCCGGCGACACCGCGCTGGTACCCAGCGGCATCGCCATCCATCTTGCGGATGCGACCCTGTGCGCCGTGATCCTGCCGCGCTCGGGGCTCGGCCACCGGCACGGCATCGTGCTCGGCAACGGCACCGGCCTGATCGATGCCGACTACCAGGGGCCGCTGCTGGTCAGCGTCTGGAATCGCGGCCGCGAGGCGTACACGATGCAACCGGGGGACCGGATCGCGCAGCTGGTGCTGCTGCCTATCGTGCGGGCTGCCTTGCAGGTGGTGGATACTTTTGCCGACAGCGCGCGTGGCGTAGGCGGTTTCGGCCACACTGGCATGCGCTGACAGGGGATGACCAATGACTGCTGAATCCACCCGATTCAAACTCAATCCAGCGCCGTTGGGGCCGGCCTTGCCGTGGCTTGCCGGCGTGCTGGCGCTGCTGGCGGCGTGGATGCTGTGGTCGGGCCTGCAGCAGATGCGCGAAGCGACGCGACAGCAGGCGCTCATCGCACAGCGCGATGCGTCAATCGCTGCGGTCAACCGGTATGTGGGTAGCCAGACCTCGCGCCTGCGCGGCAAGCTTGCCGAACCCGCGGTCCAGTCCGCGCTGCAAAGCGGCGACCTGCCGTCGGCAGCGGCGCATCTGCGTGCGGATTGGCCAGGCGTTGAAGTGGTCGATGTATTGCCGGCGGATCTGCAGGCTGCCTACGCGGGCTTGCCCGCCTCCGGCTACGG
>JBDSEX010000344.1:0-2723 GCA_039919835.1 Luteimonas sp. | reverse complement strand
AACATCTTCTCGACACAGAACCATGCCGCGCAGGCGATCGCCGCGACCGGCACGCCGGTGTTCGCGTGGAAGGGCGAGTCACTGGAAGAATATTGGGACTGCACGCTGGACGCGGTCACGTTCCCGGGAGGAAAGGGCCCGCAGCTGGTCGTCGATGACGGCGGCGACGTGACCTTGTTGATCCACAAGGGCTACGAACTCGAACAGGGCTCGACCTGGGTCGATGAGCCTGCTGCATCGCACGAAGAGCAGATCATCAAGAACCTGCTCAAGCGCGTAGCGAAAGAACGCCCGGGTTTCTGGACCAACGTGGTCAAGGACTGGAAAGGCGTTTCGGAAGAGACCACGACCGGCGTGCATCGCCTGTACCAGATCGCCGAACAGGGCAAGCTGCTGGTACCTGCGATCAACGTCAACGATTCGGTCACCAAATCCAAGTTCGACAACCTTTACGGCTGCCGCGAGTCGCTGGCCGACGGCCTCAAGCGTGCGATGGACGTGATGCTGGCCGGCAAGGTGGCCGTGGTGTGCGGGTATGGCGACGTCGGCAAGGGTTGCGCGCATTCGTTGCGTGCATACGGCTCGCGCGTCGTCGTCACCGAGATCGATCCGATCAACGCGCTGCAGGCGTCGATGGAGGGATTCGAGGTCAACACCGTCGAGAGCACGCTGGGTCGCGGTGACATCTACGTCACCACCACCGGCAACAAGGACGTGCTGACCATCGCGCACCTGAGCCAGATGAAGGACCAGGCCATCGTCTGCAACATCGGCCACTTCGACAACGAGATCCAGGTCGATGCGCTGAATGAGATGAAGGACGTCACCAAGCTCAACATCAAGCCTCAGGTCGACAAGTACACCTTCGCCGATGGACGAGCGATCTTCCTGCTGGCCGAAGGCCGCCTGGTCAACCTGGGTTGCGCCACGGGACATCCGAGTTTCGTGATGTCCAATTCGTTCTCCAACCAGACGCTGGCGCAGATCGACCTGTGGGCCAACAAGGACATGTACGAGAACAAGGTCTACATCCTGCCGAAGAAACTCGACGAGGAAGTCGCCCGCCTGCATCTCGAGAAGATCGGCGTGAAGCTGACGACGTTGACTGATGAGCAAGCCGCGTATCTCGGCGTGTCGGTCGATGGTCCGTATAAGCCTGAGCACTACCGCTACTGAGGAAAACCCAGGCTCGTCATTCCCGCGCAGGCGGGAATCCAGTGACTTCGGCTTCAGGCTGAGGGCAAGTCGCTTGAGCCCCGCCTTGGCGGGGATGACGGGCAAGGGCAGCTGCATCCGAATTCGTGTTGCATTGCAGGTAGCCGATGATCCCGATTTCCTTCGAGTTTTATCCCCCAAAGACAGACGAGCAACGAGCGCAACTCGATCGCACTGCCACCAAGCTCAAGGCACGCAATCCAGAGTACGTGTCCTGTACGTTCGGCGCAGGCGGCTCGACGCTGGAATACACGCCGGAAACCATTGAACGCCTGCACAGCGTCCATGGCCTCGATGCCGCGCCGCATGTGTCCTGCGTCGGCGGAACGCGCGGAGAGCTGGGCGAATTGCTGCAACGTTACAAATCGATGGGGTGCAAGCGCATCGTCGCTTTGCGCGGTGACCTGCCTTCGGGCATGGGCCACACCGGCGATTTCCGTTATGCGACGGAGCTGGTGGAATTCATCCGCCGCGAACACGACGGCTTCTTCCACATCGAAGTCGGTTGTTACCCGGAGACGCATCCGCAGGCGGACGACGCGCTCGCGGACCTGCGCCACTTCAAGGCCAAGATCGACGCCGGTGCCGATGGCGCGATCACCCAGTATTTCTACAACGCCGACGCGTACTTCCGCTTCGTCGACGATGCGCGCCGGCTAGGCGTCGAGGTGCCAATCGTGCCCGGCATCATGCCGATCTCGAACTTTACTCAACTCAGGCGTTTCTCGGAATCATGCGGCGCCGAAATCCCGCGGTGGATCGGCAAGCGCGTGCAGGCCTATGGCGACGACGTCGACGCAATCCGCGAATTCGCCGCAGACCTGGTCGCATCGCTGTGCCGTCGGCTGGTCGAAGGCGGCGCACCTGCACTGCACTTCTACACGCTTAACCTGGCCAAGCCGACCCACTCAGTGCTCGCCCGCATCGACAAGTCGATGCCTGAACATGTAGCTGAATAATTCTCGAATCGCGGGCGAACAGTCGCTGAACACCTGACAGCAAAGCATCCGGATTTTGCGTGGATTCAGTCCCGCGCCAAAAATCACACATGGCTTTGACGCGCCGACATCAATCATCGCCGCAACAAAACAAACCACCGGTTGCAGCCATGAACGCCCTCCCCGTCGCAACACTCGCCACCGCGCTGTTGCTTGCCGCCACCCCGTATTCGCATGGCGTCAGTGCCGCCACGGGGCTCCAGCGCTGCCAGACACAGGACGGCACCGTCCTCTACACGGACAAGGCCTGTGGTGTTCTTGGCGCTGCCGCGAAGCCGATTTCGGCCGAGCTGATCACCCGCATCGCTCGCGAGGAAGCGCTGTCCAACGTGCAGCCCAGCACTGACTTAGGACAGGACGACCTGGCGGCGACGGAAGCCGCGGGGCGGCGGTCGCTGGCTGGTGGCTGCGCGCGCACGCCCACGCAGCTGGCAATGGATCTACGCGGCGCGTTCGCGCTCGGCGATGTGAACCGGATCGCGGAGAGCTACCACTGGACTGGCCTGTCGC
>JBDSEX010000331.1:0-5840 GCA_039919835.1 Luteimonas sp. | reverse complement strand
GCACGCGAGGATTTCGATCCCGGGAGAAGTCCGGATAACTACAGATCAAGCCGGATGATCGCACACCGTATCGGCTTCCGGCGCGCACCGGCTTGATGCGCTTTTCACATGACCGGGTCGATAACCGGATCACGGCACACCGCCGGGCATGGGGAGAGGGACATGGCCTTCGCACAGTCGCAGAACCGCGCGGTGATGGCGGACATCAACATCACGCCGCTGGTCGATGTGATGCTCGTGCTGCTGGTGATTTTCATGATCGCCACGCCGATCCTGTCGCATACGATCGAGATTCCGTTGCCGCAAGTCGGACCCGAGCCCAGGGTCGTTCCACCCGATCCAGTCCGCCTGCGCGTGGACGCCGCCAACCAGGTGTTCTGGAACGACGTGGCGACGCCGCTGTCGGCGGTGCAGAACATGATGGTGTCCGAAGTGCAGCGCGATCCGCGAAACCAGCCGCGTCTCGAAATAGATTCCAGCGGTGACGCCGAGTACCAGGTGCTGGCAAAGGTGCTGGCCGGGGCCAAGAATGCAGGGATGGACCGGATCGGGTTCGTGCAGCACTGACGGGATCGCGGTCGGGGTGCCCAGGCGCGGACGTAAGCCCTACCGCAGCTTCGTCGCGGCGGTGTTGCCTGA
Organism: Luteimonas sp.; assembly: GCA_039919835.1. Classification (GTDB taxonomy): domain Bacteria; phylum Pseudomonadota; class Gammaproteobacteria; order Xanthomonadales; family Xanthomonadaceae; genus JALYOU01. Next base: position 5,201 of record JBDSEX010000331.1, on the reverse strand, counting down.
CGTGGCACGCGCGATGATCCGCAGGTAGCTGCCCACCGTATCGCGCAACCCCGCGTGGAGCGCATCGGAAATCAACGCGTGGCCGATGGAGACTTCCAGGATCTGCGGGACGCCGCGCAGGAAGCCATCGAGATTCGACTGGTTCAAGTCATGGCCCGCGTTGACGCCGAGGCCGGCCGCGTGCGCGTGCCGAGCCGTGTCCGCGCACGCGGCCAGCGCGTGCTCTGCGCTGCCATCGGTGTGCGCCCGCGCATACGGACCGGTGTAAAGCTCGATGCGGTCCGCGCCGGTCGCGGCCGCCTGCGCGATATCCGCGCCCGCGTCGACGAACAGGCTGACCCGGCAGCCCAGCGCTTTCAGCCCAGCGATGTGCGGACGCAGTCGCTCGCCATCGCGTGAAAAATCGAAACCGTGATCCGAAGTGAGCTGTCCATCGTCATCCGGCACCAGCGTGGCCTGGGCGGGGCGCGCCAGCTCGCACAGCGCCGCGAAACCGGGATAGCCACTCCGGGGCGGCGCGAAAGGATTGCCCTCGAGGTTGAATTCCACACCGTACTCGCGGGTCAGCGTGGCCAGCGCCAGCACATCGTCAGCGCGGATGTGGCGCATGTCGGGACGCGGGTGCACGGTGATGCCATTGGCGCCAGCGTCCAGGCAGATGCGTGCGGCGAGCACGACATCCGGCGCGCTGTCGCCGCGCGAATTGCGCAGCACCGCGATCTTGTTGACGTTGACGCTGAGCGCGGTCATCGGCGCGCGGCCGCTGACCGGCGTTGCGCGATCACGAAACCGGCGGCTCCGGCGTCTGCGCGGCCGCCACGCGGCGGGCTTCGGCCTGTTCGCGCATACGGCGCAATTCGTCGGGATTGAGCATCAGCGATTCGTCGCGACTGCGGCTGCCGACGCGATTGGCAAACAGCCCCATCACCCATGCCACCATCGCGCCCAACGCGACCAGCAGGCAGAGAAACGCCAGCGCCACCGAACTGGCCTTGAACGCGACCACGAACGCGGCCAGGGCAACCAACAGGAAGAGCCAGGGCATCGCATCTACTCCTTCCATAACATTCGGTGGCGGCAGTGGTCGATCCGCCGGCGGCAGTTTAGCGCGAACACATCGCCGTCAAAGCCGCCTGCGCGCACGTTTCGGCCGTTGGTCCTGTTGCAGCCACTGCAGGCGCACCGGGCGGAGTCCGCCGCGCGGATGGCCTCACTCCTGTCCGATAGTCACACCCTGGGCGCAAGGCATCCATCGGTTGCGGCAGCCCATCCGGCTGACTCGCTCGCGGTTCCGCGCACGCCGACAAGCGTCAAAGCAGCGGCGACAACAACCGCGCAAGCGCCTCGGGCAAGCGCACGGTGAACATCGGCCGCTTGCGTTGGCGTTCGTGCTGGACGGGTGCCGCGCTCGCGAATTCCTGCTCGGCATGCGCTGCAAGTTGCTTGGCGATGCCGGGATCGCGGAACAGCATCGACACCTCGAAATTCAGCCGGAAGCTGCGATGGTCGAAATTGGCGCTGCCGATCAGCGCGAGATCGTCGTCGACCAGCAACGCCTTGCTGTGCATCATCCGCGGCCCATATTCGAACACCTTGACGCCCGCTTCCAGCAGCGCGTCGTAATACGAGCGCGCGGCATAGGTGACCAGTTTGGAGTCGCTCATTTTCGGCACCAGCAGGCGCACGTCGACGCCACCAAGCGCCGCCGATGTCAGCGCCATCATCGCCGCCTCGCCTGGCACGAAATAAGGCGTCAGCAGCCACACGCGTTTTTCCGCGCCATGGATGGCGCCCACATGCAGGCGGTGGATGGCCTCCCACGACGAATCGGGACCCGAGGTCAGTACCTGCGCGGGAATCGGTCCGGGCACGGTGCAGGCGATGTCGAGATCGAGTGGCTTGGCGTCGTTCGCGTATGACCAGTCCTCGATGAACACCGATTGCAGGATGCGCACCGCATCGCCCTCGATGCGAAGGTGCAGGTCGCGGTAGGCGTCGCCGCGCAGCCGATCGTCCTGCTCGTCGGTGATGTTCATGCCGCCGGTGTAGCCGATGCAGTTGTCGATGACCACGATCTTGCGATGGCTGCGCAGGTTGAGCCACGGCCGACGCCAGAGGCGGCCCAGCCGCATCGGGTGGAACCAGGCCAGTTCCCCGCCCGCGTCGGTCAGCGGCTGCATGAACGCGCGCGTGACCTTGCCCGCACCCACCGCGTCCAGCAGCACTCGCACCTTCACCCCGGCGCGCGCGCGTTCGACCAGCGCATCGCGCAGCGCAGTCCCGGTCTGGTCCGGACAATAGATGTAGTACTCGAGGTGGATATGGTGCGTGGCCCGCGCCACGTCGGCCAACAACGCCGGATATTTGGTGGAGCCATCGACCAGCAGGCGCACGTCGCTGGCCGACGAGGGCGGCAAGCCGGTCGTGGCCTGTCCCAGACGCGCCAGCTCCATCGCCTCCAGGTCGTGCGTGGCCTTGGCCAACGGCGGCAGACCCCTGCGGGCGCGACTGCGGCGCAGGCGATGCCGCCTGATCCGCTGCGGACCGAACACGTAGTAGATCAGGAAGCCGAGATAGGGCAGCGCCGCCAGGCCCATCAGCCAGCTCAACGTCGCAGCCGGCTCGCGCTTCTGCAGCACGATCCACGTCCCGACCCACACCAGGTAGGTGATCCAGCCGAGGACCAGGTAGAACCCCAGGTGGGGGATCGAGACGAAGGCGTCCCAGGCGTCGGTGATGAAGTCGGGCATGGCGTGATTCTACGGGGCCCGGTCCATCGTCAGGCTCAGGATGGGCGGTGCCGCTTCGACACCGAAGAAATCGCGTGCTGCGGCGAACGCATCACGATGCCAGCGTCGCACATGCTGAGACCACGCAGGCGTACATCCGCAGTCATGAGTGAAGCAATCAAGGGCCGCGGCGCCACCTCCGCCCTGCCGGGGCGGCATGCGGCCACGACGCGCGAGAAAAGCGACGACGGCTGGCACGACGGGCGTGCCGGCGGCGATGGATTCGAGGACATCGTCGAGCCGCTGCTGCGCACCCAGGTCCGCGAGGAAATCTCGCGCAGCATCATCTCGCGCAACACCTCGCCCGACATCGGCTTCTCGCAATCGGTGAATCCGTATCGCGGCTGCGAGCATGGCTGCTCGTACTGTTTCGCACGGCCCAGCCACGCGTACCTCGACCTCTCGCCCGGCCTGGATTTCGAGAGCAGGCTGTCGGCCAAGACCAACGCCGCCGACTTGCTGCGGCGCGAACTCGCCAAACCGAACTACCAGGTCAGTCCGATCGCGCTTGGCATCAACACGGACGCCTACCAGCCGATCGAATGCAAATGGCGCATCACGCGGCAGTTGCTGGAGGTTTTGGCCGAAACAAACCACCCCGTCACACTGATCACCAAGAACGCATTGATCGAACGCGACCTGGACCTGCTGGCGCAGATGGCGCAGGACAACCTGGTGCACGTCGCGTTTTCAGTGACGACGCTCGACAACCAGCTCGCGTCGAAACTTGAACCACGCGCGTCCGCACCCCACCGCAAACTGCGCGCCATGCGCACGCTCGCCGAGGCTGGCGTGCCGGTCGGGGTGATGTGCGCGCCGGTGATCCCTTGGGTCAACGACAGCGAACTGGAAGCGGTGCTTGAAGCCGCACACGCGTCGGGTGCACGCAGCGCCAGCTATGTGCTGGTGCGCCTGCCGTGGGAAGTCGCGCCGTTGTTCCGCGACTGGCTGCGGACGCATCTTCCGGAACGCGCCGAACATGTCATGAGCACCATCCGCAACATGCGTGGGGGCAAGGACTACGATTCGAATTTCGGCACCCGCATGCGTGGAGAAGGTGCTTACGCGGCCTTGCTCGAACGGCGCTTTGCGCTGGCCTTGAAACGAACCGGTTACGGCGATGGAAAACGGGCCGCACTGGATGGCAGCAAGTTCCGCCCGCCACGGCTGCCGACGGCACAGGGCAGGTTGTTCTGACGTTTCGGGCTACGCGTGCGTGGCCGCGATTCTTTCCTTTGCGATCAGCCGCAACTTGCCAGCCTTGAGGCGTCCTTGTTGTCCCAGGGATAGATGCGGGTGCCGCCGCGGATGAGGATGCGATGCACGTCGGCCACCACCGACGCGATCCGACGCATGTTGAAATCCTTCCCGCGGGCGCCGTCCTTGCCAGCAATCAGATCCGCGACGCAACGCTGTATAGGTCTCTTCCGGTGCCCCTGGTTCGACACATTGATCGCGAATCCGCGCGTGTCTTCTGGTCGCGCATGTCGCGCGGCGTTAGCGCGAATCCGCCCTCCTCGTCTTCCGGCGTGTACGCCTGCGCGCCATGGCCGATGGCCCACGCCAGATCGTGCCCGGACCATGGATGCAGACACCGCCCGCGGCCTGTGAGGCGCTGCCTGCGGCGGACTCTCACGCCGCCCTCCACCACGAGGGGTACGCTCGGCCTCGCAAAACCGCAGCGAGGATAGTCCGCCCATGAAACCCGCCACGACCGCCATCGCACTCGCGCTCATCTGCCTGGCGTTTGGCGCATGCACCGCCCCATCCGCTCCCGAGTCCGCAGCCATGCCAGCGAAGACGCCCGAACATGCCGCCGAATCACCCGCGGCGCCCGCGCCCGAAAGCAAGTCCGTGCCAGCGCCTAACCCCGAAAACAGCACTGCAACGTCCGGCACGGAACAAGCCTCCATCGGCGGTGCCATCCGCATCGGGACCCGCGCCGCGCCCGCCATGCGCGTATGCGCCATGGCGTTGGACGGGAGCCGCCACCACTGCACCACCACCAGCGCAGGCGCCGTGCAGTACCGCATCGACGCCATCCCCGCCGGCCGCTATCACCTCATCGGCTGGGTTCGCGATGGCGACATGAAACTGTTGGCGCATGCCGCCGTCATCCGCTGCGTCATGGCGCCCTGCCCGCCGGATGAACTGCGCGTTGTCGAAGTCGCCGGAGGGCAGGCCGTGACCGGGATCGATCTGATGGCGCCGTACAGCGAAGTGCCCGCGGGTTGGCCTGGCGAACCGATGGATTGACCTGGCATGCCGTTTTGGAAACGGCTCTTCGTAAGTACGAACGGCTCTTCGTAAGTACGAACGGCTCTTCGTAAGCGAACGGCTCTTCGTAAGTACGAACGGCTCTTCGTAAGTGCGAATGGCTCTTCGTAAGTGCGAATGGCTCTTCGTAGGTGC
>JBDSEX010000270.1:0-3333 GCA_039919835.1 Luteimonas sp. | reverse complement strand
GGTGCGCAGGCACGGACAGCAATCGAGCGTGCCATCGTTGACGGCGTCATGAAGGCCAACGAATACAAGGCCGCCCATGTCGAAGCCTTGTGGCCGTGGCTCGAACGCACCTGCAAGGCACACGACGCGCCGGGTAGCCCGCACGACAAGTTGCACAAGTACGCGCAGCCGGTGCTGGTGAAGGGGACGAAGTCCAAGGCCGGTCCGACGCCGTCCTCGCCCCTGTTCGACACCATTGCCCCCTGGTGCGAAGCCCACGATCAACTCGAGCGCTGGCACGACGCGACTGATCTGCAATTCCTCCATCGCCTGCGCGAGGATGCGCGGCAACGCGCCGAACGCCGCAAGCGTGACTTCAATACCTGCGACTACGACGACCTGATCGGACGCCTGCACGCGGCCACGTGCCACGCCACCACCGGGCCTGCCTTGGCGGCCGCGCTGCGCGCCCAGTTCCCGCGTGTGCTGATCGACGAATTCCAGGACACCGACGCGCGCCAGTGGCGCATCTTCGAAGCGCTGTTCGGCGAGGGCGGCCTGGTGCTGGTCGGCGACCCCAAGCAGGCCATCTACCGCTTCCGCGGCGGCGATGTCGCGACCTACGTGCGCGCCGGGGCCACCGTGCAGCAGCGCAAGTCGCTCACACACAATTTCCGTTCGCGTCCGGCACTGGTCGATGCCGTCAACGCGCTGTTCGCACACGCACCGCACGGCGCTCTCGGCACTGGCATCGACTTCGCCGCCACGCAGCCGGGCGGTGGTGTCGACGATGCCGACTTCCTTGTCGACGGAACCCCTGGCCCTGCATTGCAGTGGCACGCGGTGCCGCCGCGCGAGGAAGGCAAGGACCACGCCAAGCCCGGCTCGCTGCGCATCGTCGCGGTCCTGTGTGCGGACGCGATCTCCGAACGGTTGTCGCAAGCCAGTGCGGGGCGCGTGCAGTGCCGAGACGCGCACACCGGGGCGATGCGCGCGCTGCAGCCGCGCGACATCGCGGTGCTGGTGCGCGACCACGGGCAGGCGCGAGCCATGCGCGATGCGCTGGCGGTGCGTGGCGTTCCAGCTGCTGTGACGCGCCGCGAAAGCCTGTACGCCGGCGAGGAAGCGCAGCACGTCCTCGCGCTGCTGTTGGCCTTGCGCGCACCCGGCGACGACCGGCGCCTGCGCGCCGCGCTTGCCACGCCACTGTTCGGATGGACGGCGGCACGCCTTGCGGCGCTAGACGAGTTTGGAGACACCCCCAAGGAGGGTGGTCATGAGTTGCACGCGTGGCAACAGCGGCTGGTGGAATGGCGCGCGCGTTGGGAGCGCCACGGTCCGCAGGCGTTGCTGGCGGACGTGGTCGCGGGCAATGCGGCGCGCATCATCGACACCATCGGAGGCGAGCGCCGGCTCGCCAACACGCTGCAGCTCGGCGAACTGATGCAGGCCTCAGCGGCGCGCAGCCTCGGCACGCAGGGCCAGCTCGACCAGTTGCGCGAGAACATCGCGCATGCCGACGGCGACAACGAGGCGCAGCAACCGCGGCTGGAATCCGACGCCGGCCGCGTGCAGATCCTGACCCTGCACAAGAGCAAGGGCCTGGAGTTTCCGCAGGTCTACCTGCCGTTCGCGGCGCTTGGGCGCAAAGCCGACGTCAAGGGCATGGCGATGTATACCGACGGCAGCGGCGAGCGCGTGCGGCAGTCGAAGATGCCGGATGCACTGGCCGGTGAAGGCCTGACGTGGGACGACGCCAAGGCGCGGCATCTGCGCGAGGAACGCGAGGAGGACATGCGCCTGCTGTATGTCGGCCTGACGCGCGCGCGGTATGCGCTGTGGGTGTGCTGCGGCGCGTTGGCACAGAACCGGCAAAGCGCGCTGCATGCACTGCTCGGCGGTGCGCTGCCGAATGACGACATGCGCACGCGTGCCGGCAGCACGTGGCGCGTCGGCTTGCCGGCGGCAGGCGCCCCCGCGCGCGTCGCGGCGTTGCCGGCCGCAGCCGTGCCAGCCGCGCGCCAGGCGCAGCGCCGACTGCAGCGCGACTGGTGGATCCACAGCTTCAGCCAGTTGCACCGCCAACAGGCGCAGGGCGCGCATGCGCTGGTGGAAGACGCGCGCGCTGACGACGAGCAGTCCGGCGATGCCGGCACGCGCGTCGACGGCACCTCGCCCGAACGCCGACGTTTCAGTGGCACGCGTTTCGGCAACGTGCTGCATGAGGCGCTCGAGCATGCCGACTTCGCGGCGTGGCGCGACTGCGGCGAAGACACGGTTCCCGCCGCGCAGCGTGGGCTTCTCGAAAACGCGCTGCGCAATGGCGCCTATCGCGAGGTAGACATCGACGTTGGCGTGCGCGAACTCGGCAGCCTCGTCGCGCGCACGCTCAACGCACGCATGCCGGAAGGCATCCGTCTCTGCGACGTGCCTGTTTCCTCGCGCATCGCCGAGCTCGAGTTCCATTTCGGCCTCAGCGGCGCGGGCACGCGCGAGCTGCTGGCGCTGCTGCAGTCGCACGGCCTGCTACGCGAACGCCGCGACTTCGGCAGCTGGCAACAGTTGTCTGGCCTGATGACGGGCAAGCTCGACCTGACGTACTGCGTCGACGGTCGCGTCTACGTGCTCGATTACAAATCGAACTGGCTACCGGCGTACGACGCCGCCACGCTCGCCGAACGCATGGCAGCCAGCGAGTACGACCTGCAGGCGTTGCTTTACGCCGTCGCGCTGCATCGCTGGCTGCGCGTGCGGCTGGGGAATGCCTACGACTTCGACCGGCACTTCGGTGGGGCGCGGTATGTGTTCTGCCGCGGCCTGGATGCACGCGATCCGACGTGCGGCGTCTTCGAGCCGGTGCTGACGCGCGCGCTGGTCGAAGCCACCGACGCGCTGCTGGCGACACCGATGCAGGGCACGGCATGACGGCGCGAGACATCACCGCGCCGCCATCGGCCCTGCTGGCGCAATTGCGCAGGGCAGACACCGTGCGCGCGTTCGATCTCGCCTTCGCCGACACGCTGCACCGCCTCGATCCAGCGACCGACGAGCGTGTCCTCGCCGCGGCCGCGTTGGCCTCGCTCGCAGTCGGGCTGGGCCATGCCGCATTCGATCCCGCGCGGCCGCAGCTTTTGCTGCGCGACACCGGCGCGCTGCCCGATGCACAGGCATGGCGCGAAGCGTTGCTGGAGTCACGCTGGGTGTCGCAGCCGTCGCACGATGCGATCGCCGATCCGGCGCGTCCGCTCGTGTTCGAGCACGGCCTGCTGTACCTGCGCCGCTATCGCGAATACGAACGCGCGCTGGCCGCGAACCTGCGCGCCCGCGCCCAGCGTACGACCCATGTCTTCGATG
>JBDSEX010000255.1:0-6616 GCA_039919835.1 Luteimonas sp. | reverse complement strand
GGAACTCTTCCAGCTTCTTCGCATTTTCACAGTGGATCCAGCGCGCGGTGACCACGCCGACGGGCTCGAAGCTTGAATCGACGCTGTACTCGTCCTTCAGCCGGTAAGCGACGACGTCGAACTGCAGCGTGCCGACGGCACCGAGGATCAGGTCATTGCTCATCAGCGGACGGAAGAACTGCGTCGCGCCTTCCTCGCTCAATTGCGCCAGGCCCTTGTGCAGTTGTTTGAGCCGCAGCGGATCGCGCAGGCGCGCGCGGCGGAACAACTCTGGCGCGAAATTCGGGATGCCGGTGAAGCTCAGTATCTCGCCTTCGGTGAAGCTGTCGCCGATGGAAATCGTGCCGTGGTTGTGGATGCCGATCACATCGCCAGGCCACGCGGTCTCGGCGATCTCGCGATCGCTGGCCATGAACGTCAGTGCGTTGGCCAGCTTCACTTCCTTGCCGGTGCGCACATGCAGCGCCTTCATGCCGGCCTCGAACTTGCCCGAACAGATGCGCATGAACGCAACGCGGTCGCGATGCTGCGGGTCCATGTTGGCCTGGATCTTGAAGACGAACCCGCTGAGCTGCGGCTCGTAGGCGCCGACCTCGCGCGTGGTGGTATCGCGCGGCATCGGCGACGGTGCATGTTCGACGAAGAAGTCCAGCAGTATCTGCACGCCGAAGTTGTTGACCGCTGATCCGAAGAACACCGGCGTCTGCTTGCCAGACAGGTATGCGGCGGAATCGAACGGATGCGACGCGCCCTGCACCAGTTCCAGTTCCTCGCGTACCTCGCGCAACATCTCGGCGCCGATGCTCGCCTCGAGTTTCGGATCGTCCAGCGACGCGAAGATGGTCGAGTCCTGCCGCGTGAAATTGCGCCCTTGTTCGTACAGGTGCACTTCACCGCTGATCAGGTGAACCACGCCCTTCAGGCGCGAGCCCATGCCGATCGGCCACGTCACCGGCGCGCACTGGATGCCGAGCACTGATTCCACTTCGTCGAGCAGGTCAATGGTGTTCCGGCCCTCGCGATCGAGCTTGTTGATGAACGTCATGATCGGCGTGTCGCGCAGGCGGCACACTTCCATCAGCTTGATGGTGCGTTCCTCAACGCCCTTGGCGACGTCAATCACCATCAGAGCCGAGTCCACCGCGGTCAGCACGCGATAGGTGTCCTCGCCGAAGTCGGCGTGGCCCGGGGTGTCGAGCAAATTGACGACGCGGCCTTCGTAGGGGAACTGCATCACCGAGCTCGTGACGGAGATGCCGCGCTCCTTCTCCATCGCCATCCAGTCCGACGTCGCATGCCGCGCGGCCTTGCGGCCTTTCACCGAGCCTGCCATCTGGATGGCGCCGCCGAACAGCAGCAGTTTTTCGGTCAGGGTGGTCTTGCCTGCGTCGGGATGCGAAATGATGGCGAAGGTGCGGCGGCGCGCGGCCTCGTTGGAGACATCGGACATGGCGATGGCGCGCGGGTGGCGCGTCGGAATTCGGGGAGGGCGGAATTATAGGCGGTAGGGTGGGGCGGGCAGGGGTTGCGCGCCGATCACGCAGCGTTGCCTGAAGCGGCCCTTGGCCCACCATCGCCGTGATCGGGAACCAGTGCGGTGGTCACCCGCCCGGCGGACGTCACAGCCCCAGCAGCCCCTGCGGCCCACGCATCCGGATCGGGATCGACTCCAACCGCATGCCGCGATTCACCTGCACCACGAAATGAAGGTGCGGGCCGCTGGTGAAACCGGTATTGCCAGACAAGCCGATGCGCTGCCCCTGCCGCACGCGTTGTCCGATACGCACATGCACCCCGCTTTCCTGCAGGTGCGCGTACAGCGCCATGGTGCCGTCGTCGTGGAGGATGCGGACGAAGTTGGCGCGGCCGCCGTATTTTTCGCTGAGACCGGCCTTGTCGAAATCCGATGCCACCTGCATCACCACGCCGCCGCGCGCGGCCAGCACGGGCGTGCCGGTATCGGCGGCGAAATCGAGTGCGTAGCGATTCTGCGCATCGCGATGGCTGAACTGGCCACCGAACCCCTGGTCGATACGAACGCTGTCTCGCAGTAGCGGCACCAGGTAGTCGAATGGCACCGGCCTGGCGTTTGGATCGCCAGGGATGCCTTCCATGCTCACGTCGAACTGCCCTGGCTTGCTGCTGTCGATCGCGTAAAGGTTGGCGACCAGACTGGTGCCGTTGGCGCGCACCAGCGCGCGCGCGGGCAGGGCGGGTTGGCCGGTCATGTTGTCGCTGCGGCGGAAATGCAGCATGACTTCGATCGGGCCAGCCAGCGAATTGTCGGCCCATGCGCGATACACGCCGTCGCCTTCCTCGATGCGCAGCCGCACCATCGCCTCGGCTTCGACCTGCACCGGAATGCGCTCGACGTGGCCGTTGGGCGCATCTGGCTGGTGATCACCGTAGTGCACGACGCCGCTGCGGTCCTTCCATCGATAGATGCCACCCGCCTGGAGCGCCGCGCTGCCGAGGCAGGCGCAGGCGGACAACACAATGACGGCAGCGGCGAATCTGGGGCGCATGTCAGCGCACGCAATCGCCCGACAGCTTCAAGGCCTGCGCGATCGTGCGCAGGTCGAATGCCGTCACCGCCTTGTCGTCGTGCACCGCGAACAGGACGCCGTCCCGGAACCGCGGCGTGCCCGCGGCATGCACCGCGATGCCATCGGTATGCGCGGTGGTCGTGCCACTGAAGCTGCCCTTGTACGCGAGCGCGGCGCGGTCGAACACATGGAAGGTGGTCAGTGGATTGGTCTGGTCGGAGGCGATCCAGTACCCGCTGTCGAGCGAACACTCCCACAGCGCGACGCCTTCTGCCTCGGCATGAAACAAGGCGCTGGGGATGCTTCGTTGCAGGTAGCGTCCGGCCAGGTTGTACTCGCGCAGGGTCGCGCCGACGCGCCTGTCTTCTTCGGCGATCAGCAGGCGATCGTTGGCGGGATCGCCGCCGATCGATTCGACCATGCGCAGCGCCGCGTCCGGTGCGGTGTCGCCAAAACTGCCGAGCGATGTCACGACGGGCTTCGCATCGCCGTCGAAGCGCACCCGATAACGGCGAACGCGCTGGTCGAGTTGCGCAAGCGGCGGCACGACGTCGAACTTCGCGCCCTGCATGAAACTGTCGGTGATGTAGGTATCCAGCTCGCCCGGCGCGGTTTCATGCAGCCACACACCGTAGGGACTGCGCAGTTCGCCTTCGCCAAAGCTCCCGAGCGGCGTGAACATCGGCAGCGACAGCATCTGCACGCGATGATTGTCGCGCTCGACCACGAACAGCACATCGCCGAACACCGCCACGCCGTTGGGTCGATTGAATTGGCCCGGTGCCTGTCCCTTGCCGCCGACGTCGCGCAGGCGTTCGCCGCTGTCTGCGTCGAACACGACCAGGCGATGCGTGGACTTCGCCGTGCCGATGATCCATGCGCCGCCTTGCTCGGTCGGCCAGACCGCCAGCGAATCCAGCTCGTCCGCGGCATTGGCTTCGCTGACGTAGCTTTCGCCAACCTGCACGGCGGTGGTGAGCCCGGCCGCGGCGGACGTGAGCGGAGATTCGGCATCGCGCGGCGCGGACGCCGTTGCGCACCCGGCGAGCACTGCAAGGCAGCACCATGCAATCGGCAGGCGTGCACTGGGCAGGCGTTTCGACATGACCTGAGGTTTCCGCATGAGCTCAGTATGGGTGCTGAACGCGGGCGCACGAGAACGCGGGCGCCAGGGCCCACTCATATTTCCTTGCAGGAACGCCCCAGGTCGCACGGGCGAAATAATTCATCGCTCCATGCGCATGAAGCGATTGACTTCGACGAAAACGGCTGGCAAGCTGCAGCCATCCATCGAGACCGGCGGAGGGACAGGCCCTTTGATGCCGGGGCAACCTGACGGAGCGCGAGCTTCGGCGTGGTGCCAATTCCTGCGGGGACCTGCGTGTCCGCCGCGAAGATGGTTGCGCCGCATCGCATCGATGCGGCTCGACTTCGACGCATCCCCGCAACTCGACGGCCCTGTCCGCACGGACGCCAGCCAGAGAGAACGCGCCATGAGCTTCGTCGATAGTTCCCCGCAGTCCGCGATCCACGCCCCGCCTGCCTGCCTGCCCGAATCACTGGCGCGAGAGCCCACGCCGCGCACGGACGTCCCGGCGGCGCAGGGTCGTGCCGATATCCACCTTGAACTTCGCCATGCGGGCAAACGCGCGCTGTCGATCGCCTGGGAATCGGTCGGCGCCGCCGATGCACCGGTCGTGTTCGTGGCCGGCGGCATTTCCGCCACGCGCCACGTCATCGCGAGCGCCGCGTTTCCGGACGCGGGCTGGTGGCAGGTGCAGGCTGGCGTGCTCGATCCCCGGCGCGTGCGCGTCCTCGCGATTGACTGGATCGGCGCCGACGGTTCGCTGGACGCGCCGATCGACAGCGCCGACCAGGCCGATGCGATCGCCGCCGTGCTCGATGTGCTGGGCATCGACACGCTGGCGGCGTTCGTGGGCTGCTCCTACGGCGCCATGGTCGGCCTGCAATTGGCAGCCCGCCACCCGGCGCGCCTGCGCCAACTGGTCGCGATCAGCGGCTGCCTTCGCCCGCATCCGTATGCCAGCGCATGGCGTGCATTGCAGCGCCAGATCGTCGCGCTCGGGCAGCTGCAATGCGACGAAACGCATGGCCTGTCGCTGGCGCGGCAACTGGCGATGCTGAGCTACCGCACACCGGAGGAATTCGGCGAGCGTTTCGATGCGGGAGTGGACATCGCGGGCGGTCGCGCACGTTGCGCTGCCGAGGATTACCTCGATGCCTGTGGCGCGCGGTTCGTCGAGCGATTCAGCGCGACCGCATTCCTGCGCCTGTCGGAATCGGTTGACCTGCATCGCGTCGAGACTGCCCCGATCACGGTACCGACTACTGTCGTCACCATCGCCGAGGACCGGCTGATTCCCGTCGCCGACGCCTATGCCTTGATTGAAAACATCCGCGCCGAAACCCGGCTGCGCGTGCTCCGCTCGCGTTACGGCCATGACGCGTTCCTCAAGGAAGCCGAGGCGATCGCCGGGCTGCTCCAGGAAGCGTTGGCCGATGTGTGCGGAGGTGACGCATGAGCGCCGGCATCGCCGACCTTGCTGGCCGGGACGCCAAGCATTCGGCTGCTACGCAGGCGGTGCGTGCCGGCATCGACCGGGACGTCGCGTACGGTGCGGTGACACCGCCGATCGTGCTGTCGAGCAATTTCAGTTTCGCCGGCTTCAACGACAAGCGGCAGTACGACTACACGCGCAGCGGCAACCCGACGCGTGACCTCCTTGGTGATGCGTTGGCAGAACTCGAAGGCGGCGCGGGCGGCGTCGTCACCGCGACCGGCATGGCCGCCATCACGCTGGTGCTGCAGGCGCTGCTGTCCCCGGGTGACCGCCTGGTGGTGCCGCACGATTGCTACGGTGGCAGCTGGCGCCTGTTCAACGCGCTGGCGGCCAAGGGCCAGTTCGAACTGGTCACGGCCGATCTCACCGATCCGCGTGCGCTTGCAGATGCGCTGCGGCTGCCGACGAAACTGGTCTGGATTGAGACACCCTCCAATCCATTGCTGCGCATCACCGACCTGCGTTTTGTCATCGACGCCGCGCATCGCGCCAGCGCGCTGGCAGTGGTCGACAACACCTTCCTCTCGCCTGCCTTGCAGACGCCGATCGCGTTTGGCGCAGACGTCGTGGTGCATTCGACGACGAAATACATCAACGGCCACAGCGATGTCGTCGGCGGTGCGGTGATCGCGAGGGAGCCTGGGCTGCACGAGCAATTCACGTGGTGGGCGAACGCGCTGGGCATCACCGGCTCGCCGTTTGACAGTTTCCTCACTCTGCGCGGCCTGCGCACGCTCGATGCGCGCCTGCGCGTGCACCAGGAAAACGCCACCGCCATCGCCGGGCAGCTGCTGGCGCATCCCGCCGTCTCGGCGGTGCACTTTCCGGGCCTGCGGTCGCATCCCGGCCATGCCTTGGCTGCGCGACAGCAGAACGGGTTCGGCGCCATGCTCAGCGTCGAACTGCACGGCGGCGAAGCGGAAGTCCGGGCCTTCGTCCATGGCTTGCGTTGCTTCACGCTGGCCGAGTCGCTGGGTGGCGTTGAAAGCCTGATCGCGCATCCAGCGACGATGACGCATGCGGCGATGTCACCGGAAGCGCGCGCCGCGGCCGGGATTTCCGATGGCCTGTTGCGTCTGTCGATCGGCATCGAGTCGCTCGACGACCTGCGTGCCGACCTGGATGCCGCGCTCGGGCGCGCGCATGCGGTCCGCGGACGACCTGTGCAGACAGCGGCTGCGCGAATACCGGCTGCACGAGTAGCGGCTGCACGAGCACCGGATGCACGAGTACCGGATGCACGAGTACCGGATGCGCGGCAACGGGTCGATGCGTGATGAGCACGGCGCTGGCGTTCGGGCAGGCGCGTCACGTGGTTGCCGGCATCGCCGCCTCGAAGGCGCCGCGGATGGTCCTGCTCGGCACCGGGACAGTGGGCCGTGCGCTGGTCGCGCGCTACCGGCGCTTGCGTCTCGGTGGAATGCCGTTGCCCGAGCTGGCGCTGATCGCGAATTCGCGCGACGTACTGGCGTCCGGCGATGATGTCGA
>JBDSEX010000217.1:0-2557 GCA_039919835.1 Luteimonas sp. | reverse complement strand
TGCTGCCGTTCGACTTGCATGTGTTAGGCCTGCCGCCAGCGTTCACTCTGAGCCAGGATCAAACTCTTCACTTAAGTATTGCGCTTCACCCCGAAGGGTTCGGCCATTTCTTTGAGTGCAGAATCCGTCCAAAGCCCCATTACTACTCGAATACTTGCATTTGCATGCTTTCTATGAATCGTCTTGGAAACTTTGTTACGAACATCTGCAAAATGGACAACCATCCACTTGCCAGACGCCCGCACAAGTCACCTGCGCACACTGTCAAAGATCCGGGGTGTGGCCTCAGCGCCGTACCCACACTCAGGAGGCCTATGCCTCACCGAGCCGCCCACTATACAGTCAAATTCCGGTCCGTCAACACCTTGTTCACGTGTTTTTCGGACTGTTCCGGAGACGTTTGGCGATCGCTCGCCGGCAGCCACCGGGTCGGCAATGATAGCAGCAGATTTCTTTTTTTGGGAGCGTCATATGTGGGAAATCAAGACAACGTTGGCTGCCACGCTGCTGCTGGGCGGGTGTGCTACTGCCAGCGGACACTGGGTCGAGCTGGGCGGCGACCGGTATGCGGTCGAAATCGCCGATAGCGACGAAGAACGCGCCCGCGGCCTGATGTTCCGCGAGGAAATGGCGGCCCGCGCGGGAATGATCTTCGTCCACGATCGCGAAGCACCGCAGGCCTACTGGATGAAGAACACCAAGATTCCACTCGACATCCTGTATTTCGACGATGCGCGCAAGCTCGTGTCGCAGCAGCGTGATGTGCCGCCCTGCAGCTTGGGCGATGGCTGCCCTCCCTATCCAAGCGCTGCGCCGGCGCGCTACGTACTGGAACTGAATGCAGGTGAGGCGGCGCGATTGAACCTGCGTGATGGTGCTGAACTGCGGCTGGGTCCGGGGATCGCCCCGGCGCCTTGAGCACTTGATTGCGCGCCCGGGAAAACGCAGTCTTGGCGCATGCGCGATCACTTCCCGCTCCCGCAGTGGAACTCGCTTGCCGGAGTCGATGACGACACGCTGCCATTGCTCGGCACGGCCCTGCTGATCGCGCGCGACGAATATCCCCAGCTGGACGCTGATCTTTACGACACCCTGCTGCAGAGCCACGCCGAGAGCTTGCGTGGCGAGATCGATGCGATCGATGCCTGGCCCCTGAAGATGGCCGCCATCAACAAGCACCTGTTCGACGAGCTGGGATATTCAGGCAACAGCGACGAATATTACGATCCGCGCAACAGCTATTTGAACGAAGTGTTCGAGCGCAGGCTGGGCAACCCGATCTCGCTTGCGATGGTGCAGATCGAGGTTGCGCGGCGCCTTGGCGTGCCGCTGGATGGCGTGTCGTTTCCCGGGCATTTCCTGGTGCGCCTGCCGGTGGAGGATGGGGTGCTGGTAATGGATCCGTTCAATCGCGGTCGTCCGCTGGGCGCCGATGAACTGCGCGAGCGCGCCAAACCGCACCTGGGGGGCGAGATCCCGGACGACAGTGCGCTGCTGCAGATCCTCAATCCCGCCTCGCACCGCGCCATCCTCATCCGCATGCTGCGCAACCTGCATGGCGTGTACGCCGAGGCGGACGACTGGGAGCGCGCCGCGCGCAGCGCCGATCGGGTGCTGAGGCTGTCGCCCGACCAGGCCGAGGCACTGCGCGACCGCGGTCTGGCTTACCTGAAACTGGGGCATCGCATCGGGGCGCGCCACGATCTGGGCCGCTACCTGCAGCTCAATCCGGACGCGGACGATGTCCCGTCATTACGCGACCGGCTGGTGGAGCTACACGGGATCCGTGAGCGTCCGCATTGACGCGGGTGACCGGCTTCAGCCCGGACATTGTCATAGGTAAAACTGATCAGACTTCCATCATCTCGAAATCGTCCTTGGTGACGCCGCAATCCGGGCAGGTCCATGTGTCGGGGACATCGTCCCAGCGCGTACCTGGCGGGATGCCTTCTTCCGGCAAACCAACCGCCTCGTCGTAGATGAAACCGCAGACCACGCACATCCAGGTGCGGTACTCGGTGGCGGCGACGACAGCTTCATTCATCGGATAATGCACGGATTGGCGGACGGACATTGTCCCACCGCGCGCCTCGCACCGGAAGTCGAATTCATGAATGCGCATTGGCCGCGGCGCGGCCTGTACCTGATCACGCCGGACGAACGCGATACCCCTCGCCTCCTCTCGCGTACGCACGCGGTGCTTGGATCGGCAGCGCTGCTTCAGTACCGGAACAAGTCGGCCGACGGCCCATTGCGGCTGCAGCAGGCCTCGGCGATGCTGGAACTATGCCGCTCGCATCGCGTGCCGATGATCGTCAACGACGATACGGATATTGCAGCCACGATTGGCGCCGATGGCGTTCACCTCGGCGAGAACGACGATGGCCTTGAAAACGCCCGCAGGCACTTGGGCAAGGACGCACTCATCGGTATCTCTTGTTACGACGATCTGCAACGCGCCGAAGGCGCGGCAAGATGCCAAGCCGACTATCTCGCGTTTGGTGCGTTCTTCGCTTCACCGACCAAGCCCGGCGCACGCCGCGCAACGCCTGCCCTG
>JBDSEX010000170.1:0-8519 GCA_039919835.1 Luteimonas sp. | reverse complement strand
CGCGGCGACCGTCTTCCCAGACCATGACGGGCGCGTAGTGGCCCGGAAAGATGCGCGAGTCGCGGTCCTCGGGCGTGGTGCGCCGCAGGTCTGCCAGCTTGCGCATCGTCCACCCGATCTTGTCGGTGGCGATGCGCCGGCTCTCGGTCGCGGCCTTCGTCGCCTTGAGCTGCAGCGTTCGTTCGGCGTCCGCCAGGCGCTTGCGCTGCTTGAACAGGTCCGCCTCCAGCCGCGCCGCCTCCTGCTGGTTGAATGCATCGATCAAGGACTTGACGTGCTGTTCCTCAGGCGACTGGGGCTCGGCAAACGCAGCATCCATCGCCTTCGGAATTTTCGCCTTGCTGCCGCCGTCGCGATCGATGTACAGCCGCACGTAGGTCGCGAAGTCGATCGTCGCACCAAAGCGCCGCACGTACCGCGTGAAACCTGCATGGACCTGGGCCGAATAGCACATGGCGGGCCGCCTCTGGTTGATGTCGAAGAACATGATGCATGTACATCGCGTCAGACCGGATGAGTGGGGTCCGTTAACGAGAACGCCGCACAACGGAGGCCGGTTCATTGGCCGGCGCCTGCTGGCGGTCGCCTGCCCCAGGCCAAATGACGACGGGAGGAGTTTTTTTCGGACACCGCATTGAAACTACAGCCCTTGCACGGAGATGCGCAGCACGTTGCTGACGTATGCTCGACCGATGCGCAACTCGCGACGCTGGCAGATCGTTTCCTGGACCGTGCTGCTCAGCGCGCCATTCGCACTGGTGCTGCCTTGGCTGCTGTCGCCCGACGCCGCCAGCGATGGGCTGAAGGCGGGACTGTTCTGCTACGGCTTGATGGCGCTGGTGTTCGGTGTCGCGGCCGTTTCCAGCGTCCACCGGGAGCAGCGTGCCAGGCAGGCGTTGGCCCGCGGCGAAGGCGTGCTGGCGCGATGGCGCTTGACCGCCCAGGAGTGGGGCGAATTCACTGCATTTGAGCAGCAGCGGCAGCAGCAGCAGCAGCAGCAGCAGCAGCAGCAGCCAGGCAGCCCACCGTATAACGAACTCATCCTGCCCGGAGGGATCCCGACCGAAGGCGTGGACGTGGTGGTCGGCCAGGACGCCGTGCAGATCCACGACAGCCTGTTCCGCCTTCCGTTGCGCGGTAGTCCAGAAGTGCAGAGCGCCAAACTGCAGGACAACGGCCCGGCCCCGTCCACCATCGAGCTGCACCTGAAATACCCCGCCAGTGGGGCGGGCGCGTCGGGCGTGATCCGCGAACCTACCTACACGCTGCTGCGTTTCCCGTTGCCCGGGACCGCATGGCGCGAGGGGCGGCGCGTCGCCGCCCACTTCAATCGCGACCTGCCAGGCAAACCCGACTTCTTCCACGGTCGCGGCGATGGCACCGACGCCGAAGACCTGAGCCGGTGCTGGCGCTGCGGCTTCGAGACCTACAAGTACCGCTCGCAGTGCGAACGCTGCGGCGGGAGCCTGCAATCGCGGCGCTGGTCGCGCCGTTTCGGTTTCGTCCTGACATTGTGCGGCCTGTTCCTCACATCATTGATGGGCGTGGTGATCCACTGGATGGTGCCGAGGCTGCTGCACGCGGGAGTGGATGTGGACGGCAGCCGCTTCACTGGCACGGAGATGCAGGCGCTGGGTTCCTTCGCCGTGGTCGGCGCCGTGTTCGTCTTCGGTGCCACGGCCCTGGGCTATGGCATTTGGCAGATGGCCACGGGCAGGCGCGATCGTCGAGTGGTATTTGTGATGATCGCCATTGCCAGTGGGCTGATGATGCTGGCCTACCTGCTGTAGGACGTAGGGAGCAGCAACCAAGGGGCCGGAGGGAATAGAGCGGCTTTCCGGCCAATACGCGAAAAGGACAAGGGTCATGCGCAACCAAGGCAATCCGGTGCAGACGTACAGCGAACTGCGGCCAGGACCGATTTGCTCGACCATCACCACGTTGGTACGCCGCATCCAGGAGCGTTTTCCTGGATCGGGGCTGGGCAGGGTGGCGGACGAGATGCTGCGCGTGGCCGAGGAGAACCAGCGCGTCGCCGAGCAGTTGCAGCGCCCGCTCTGGCAGGTGCGCGCCTTCACTGCCCTCACCGTGGTGCTGTTGATTGCACTGGTGTTGTGGGCGGTGCTCGAACTCACGCACATGGCGGGGGGCCTGGGTGGCGTCGCAGAACTCCTGCAGGCTGCCGATGCGGCGACCAACCAACTGATCCTGCTCTCGCTCGCGGTCCTGTTCCTGACGTCGCTGGAGACCCGCATCAAGCGACGCACCGCGCTGCGCATGCTGCACCGGCTGCGCAGCATCGCGCACGTGGTCGACATGCACCAACTCACCAAGGATCCCGAACACGTGCTGCGTCTGGTGGCAACGA
The DNA here is from genome assembly GCA_039919835.1 of Luteimonas sp. GTDB lineage: Bacteria > Pseudomonadota > Gammaproteobacteria > Xanthomonadales > Xanthomonadaceae > JALYOU01. The sequence continues at coordinate 6,151 of JBDSEX010000170.1, read as the reverse complement.
CCGCGTCATCGCCCGTGCGTACGCTTACGCGCCCGCAACTCGCCCGGTACCTGGACTACTGCTCGGAGTTGCTGGCGTTGACCAGCAAGCTCGCTGCCCTGCATGCCCAGCATCTGCACGACCCGGTCGTGCTCGACGCGGTCAACGACATCGAGAGCCTGACTTCTGACCTCTCGCGCAAGATCTGGCAGAAGATCACCATTCTCGACATGGCTGGCGCGCACGTGGTGCCGGCTGGCGGCGTTGCTGACGGGGATTTCGCACCAGGGCCGTTAAAAGAAGCGGAGAAAATTGAAGCGCGCTGATCCCGCGCTCCCGGACAAGTTGCGCACGCGAGCTGCACGGATCCGACGCGCGGGCAAAGCGGTGGCGATTGCCTTGCGCCAGTCGGGCGCGACTTGGAATGCGGTCGTGCAGCACGCGTGGGCCCGGCGTCAGCGAGTATTCCGTCGACAAGCACCCCGTCGACAAGAACCCGTCGACGTCTCCCGGCAGCTTCGGCATCCCGATGCCGAACAGCGTGGATATCCCTTCCAGACTCAACACGCGACCCTCGAGCCAGCGTTACAGGGTTTGGAGTGGCCGTCGCAACACTGGACATCGTGTCGCGCCAGCAGCTTTGGAGCGTCGCGGGCTCGCCCATGTTTCACTGGCCGATTCACGCATTTTGGTGATACTTAAGCTGTGAGCATCCACTCGCCGGACTTGGGACTGAACGAATCGCTTCGACAAGAGGCGCTGGCCCGATTCGACATCCTCGATACGCCTCCTGAAGGCGAGTTCGACGAAATCGTGCAGCTGGCTGCGCAACTGTGCGGTGTCGCGATGGCGACGATCACCCTTGTCGACCGCGACCGCCAGTGGTTCAAGGCAAAAGTGGGAGTGGACATCGAGAGTTCGAGCCGTGAGGTTGCGTTCTGCGCCGTGACCATCGATCAGCGAACGCCACTGGTGGTGCCGGACACGCATGCCGATGTTCGTTTCGCCCGCAACCCACTGGTGTTGGAGGCGCCGCATCTTAGATTTTATGCGGGGTTTCCGTTGATCACCACCGAGGGATTCGCGATCGGCACGATCGCGGTGATGGATCGTGTCCCTCGAACATTGGAGCAGGCACAGCGGTTTGCCATGGAGGTGCTGGCACACCAGGTGATTACACGCCTGGAATGGCGTCACAGCCTGAGCAGGCTCACGCAGTTGCAGGGCGCTCTTTCCAAAGCCAATGCAACGCTCGAACAGAATGTGGAACTGCGTAACCGCGAGCTTGAACAAGCCAGCGCAGCCCATCGGAAGGCCGAATACCTGTACCGGATGCTGTGGGAGACGACGACGGACGCGGTTGTCATTCTCGACGCCGACAGCGTGATCCTGTATGCCAACCCAAGTACGCAGCGCGTGTTCGGGCATGCCCCGGAGCAGCTGGTTGGCCGTCCACTGGCCACGTTACAACCCGAGCACCTGCGGCAGGCGCATGTGCACGGCCTGCAGCGATACATCGACAGCGGCGCAAAACGCCTCGACTGGCGTGCCACCGAGGCCGAGGGGCTGCACGCCGACGGCCGTCATTTCCCGGTCGAAATCTCGTTTTCCGAACTGACGCTGGACCAGCAACGCGTGTTTGTCGGCTTCATCCGCGACATCACCGCCCGCAAGCGGGCGGAAGGGGCACTGGTCGAGGAGAAAGAACGCGCCCAGACCACGCTGCGGTCCATCGGCGATGCCGTCGTGTCCACTGACAGCGAGGGGCGGGTCGCTTTCCTCAACCCACTGGCGGAACGCCTTTCCGGCTGGTGCCAGGAAGAGGCCTATGGCCGGCCCTGCATGGACGTCCTGCATTTCCAGGACGAGTCGACAGGCGCTCCGCTGTCTCCGTTGGCACGCTCGGAAGACAACGCCTCGCTGCAGCCACGATTGATGCCATTGAGCACAGTGCTGCATCGACGTGGCGGCGAATTTATCAGCGTTGAAGGTTCGATTGCGGAAATCGTGTCTGGGCCCGATCTGTTTGCAGGTTGGGTCATCGCCTTTCGCGACGTTTCCGAAGCAAGGCAACTGGCGGAGCAGTTGTCCTTCCAGGCAACGCATGACGCGCTGACGGGCCTGGCGAATCGCACGACGTTCGACCGGCGGCTGCGCGCCAGCCTGGAAAAGGCGGCGGGAACGGGCACCGCATCCTCGATGCTGTACCTGGACCTGGACCAGTTCAAGGTGGTCAATGACACTTGCGGGCATATCGCCGGGGACGAACTGCTCAAACAGTTGTCGGCGCTGCTTGGCTTGAATCTGCGCAGCAGCGATACGCTTGCACGCCTGGGTGGGGATGAATTCGGCGTGCTGCTGGAGAACTGCGGGCGCGAGGCAGCGCTGGGAATCGCCGAGAAGCTGCGGCAGGTCGTTTCCGGGTTCACCTTCGCCTGGGGTGAGCAACTGTTTTCAGCGGGCGTCAGCATCGGCCATGTGCATTTCAGCGATCACAGCCTCACCCTGACGGAGGTGTTGAGCAAGGCGGACGAAGCCTGTTACGTGGCAAAGGACATGGGTCGAAATCGCATCCACACCTATGAGCCGGGCGACGCCGCCCAGGCCCATCGCCACGGGCAGATGGAATGGATCGGCCTGATCCAGCAGGCAATCGAAGACAACCGGATGGTGTTGTTCGCGCAACCAATCCATCCTGTGGATGGACGGCCCAGATTTTCAAGGCACATGGAAGTCCTCCTGCGAATGCGCGGCCGCGACGGCGAGCTGATCGCACCGATGGCCTTCATTCCCGCCGCCGAGCGCTACAACCTGATGCCGATGATCGATCGCTGGGTAATCGGAGCGGCCATGGAACGCATTGCCGCCCACGGACCGCGCGGCGACAGCGTCATTCCCCCCTGCTACGCAATCAATCTGTCCGGGGCGTCGCTGGCCGAGGCAAGTCTCGCGAAGTTCATCCGTGACAAGGTGGACGAGCACGGCATCCCTCCTGGCTGGATCTGTTTTGAGATCACCGAGACCGCCGCGATCGCCAATCTCGCCGACGCCGTCCATCTGATCGACGAGCTCAAGGGCATCGGGATCCGGTTCGCACTGGATGACTTCGGAAGCGGCATGTCCTCGTTCGCATATCTGAAGCATCTGCCGGTGGATTTCCTGAAAATCGACGGCTCGTTCGTGCGCGACATCGCAAAGGATCCCGTTGACCGTGCGATGGTCGCCTCCATCAACGAGATCGGCCATGTGATGGGCCTGTGCACGATCGCGGAATTCGTCGAAGACGACGACATCCTTGAGGAGCTCAAGAAGATCGGCGTCGACTACGCCCAGGGATACGGGCTGTCACGCCCGGCACCCTTCGAGTGACGCATGGACGCAGTGCCGCGGCGTGTTCATTGCAACATGCGACCTGGCGGCACTGGTCCTTTTTTCCGAACGTCCGAGCGTGCACCGCTGGCGGCGATGCGCGACTCCGGGCACACGGATTTCCAGGTCGCGCGCCTGAAGGGCGCCGGCCACAGCTCCACCGCATCCACAACCGGCAACAACGCAGACATCGTCAAGGAACGCCACATGGTGGCAGGCTACTGGGATGTGGTGGAACGCTGGCTCCGCAAGCGGGGATTCGCCAAGTAGCTCACCATTTTTTTCCCAATGCACGGCGGGCTGGGGCCCGCCCTGCATGCCTGGCTTCAGGCCGCCTTCTGGTACATCAGGTCAAAGCGGTCCAGCTCCATCACCTTGGTCCAGGCAGCGATGAAGTCCTGCACGAAGAACGGTTCGCCGTCGCTGGCCGCATACACCTCTGAAAGCGCACGCAGCTGCGCATTGGAGCCGAAGACGAGGTCGGCGATGGTCGCCGTCCAACGCAACTCGTCGGTCTTGCGGTCGCGTCCTTCGAACAGGCCCGGCGTCGATTCGGAGCGCTTCCACGCGGTGCGCATGTCGAGCAAATTCATGAAGAAGTCCGGCGTCAGCGCGCCCGGGCGTTTGGTGAAGACACCGTGCGGCGTGTGACCCGTGTTGGTGTCGAGCGCGCGCAGGCCGCCGATGAGTACCGCCATCTCGGGCGCGCTCAGGGTGAGTAGGCTGGCGCGGTCCACCAGTGCGGCGACCGTGCTGTCTTCGCCGCCTGCGCGGACGTAGTTTCGGAACGCGTCTGCAGCTGGCTCGAGCACCAGGAACGAGTCGACGTCCGTCTGCTCGAGCGAGGCATCCATCCGGCCCGGCGTGAATGGCACGGTGACGTCATGGCCCGCCTTGCGGGCTGCCGCCTCCACTGCCGCGCAACCGCCGAGGACGATCAGGTCGGCAAGAGACACTTTCCGGCCCCCCGACTGCGCATCGTTGAAGTCTTTCTGGATGGCCTCGAGCTTCGCCAGCACCTGTGCGAGCTCGGCCGGGTCGTTGGCTTCAAAATCCTTCTGCGGCGCAAGGCGGATGCGCGCGCCGTTGGCGCCACCGCGCATGTCGCTGCCGCGGAACGTGGAGGCCGACGCCCACGCGGTCTTGACGAGTTGCCGCGGATCAAGGCCGGAGTCGAGCAGCTTCGTCTTCAGCGCGGCGATGTCCGCGTCGTTGACGAGTGCATGGTCGACCGCCGGGATCGGGTCCTGCCAGATCAGGTCTTCCGTCGGCACCATCGGGCCGAGATAGCGAACCTTCGGTCCCATGTCGCGGTGCGTGAGCTTGAACCAGGCGCGGGCGAACGCGTCGGCAAACGCCCGCGGGTCCGCCATGAAGCGGCGCGAGATCTTTTCGTAGATCGGATCGACGCGCATGGCCATGTCGGCGGTGGTCATCATCGGCGCGTTGCGCTTGCCGGGGATGTGCGCATCGGGCACGGCGTCGGCCGCGGCGCCTCCCTTCGGTTTCCACTGCTGGGCGCCGGCGGGGCTTCTGGTCAGCTCCCACTCGTGGCCGAACAGGGTTTCGAAGTAGCCGTTGTCCCACTGGATCGGATTGGGCGTCCACGCGCCTTCCAGTCCGCTGGTGATCGCGTGCGCGCCGACGCCGCTCTCGAAGGCGCTCGTCCAGCCGAAGCCGAGCTCTTCGATGTTCGAGCCTTCCGGCTCGGAGCCGACGTGGTGCGTCTCACCCGCGCCGTGGCACTTGCCAAAGGTGTGGCCGCCGGCGACCAGAGCAACGGTCTCCTCGTCGTCCATCGCCATGCGCGCGAAGGTGTCGCGGATGTCACGCGCCGATCCAACAGGATCGGGGTTGCCGTTCGGGCCTTCGGGATTGACGTAGATCAGCCCCATCTGCACAGCGGCCAGCGGGCGTGCAAGCTCGCGCTCGCCGCTGTAGCGTTCGTCGCCAAGCCACGTGGACTCCGGGCCCCAGTCGATCGGCTGCGGCTCCCAGATATCCTCGCGGCCACCGCCGAAGCCAAACGTCTTGAAGCCCATCGACTCAAGCGCGACGTTGCCGGCGAGGATCATGAGGTCGGCCCACGACAGCTTGCGGCCGTATTTCTGCTTGACCGGCCACAGCAGCCGGCGCGCCTTGTCGAGGTTGCCGTTGTCGGGCCAGCTGTTGAGTGGAGCAAAGCGCTGCTCGCCCGAGCGTGCACCGCCGCGGCCATCGAAGATGCGATACGTGCCGGCTGCGTGCCACGCCATGCGGATGAAGAACGGGCCGTAATGCCCCCAGTCGGCAGGCCACCAGCCCTGCGAATCGGTCATCAGTGCGCGCAGGTCGCTGATCACCGCATCCAGATCGAGCTTGCCGAACTCGGCGACATAGTCGAAATCCTCCACCATGGGATCGGAGAGGTCGGATTGCTGGTTGAGCAGGCCGAGGTTGACCTGGTCGGGCCACCAATGGGCATTGTTGCGGCTCTGCTTCGACTTGGGCGCGACGGGGCACTGCGATTCGGCATTCATGCTGCGACTCTCCTGGGAAAAGGACGTTGGTGCGTGCGCGTCGAGTGGCCTTGCACGGGATCATGACCGTGCGCGTGACGGTCGAGCACACACCAGGGTGTGGTCAACGAACCGGCAGCAAACCGGGTCGACCTGATTACGGGCGCAGCACGAGTGTTTTGAAAAAGCTGCCGGCGCTCGACCTCGCCAAGCTAACCCGCGAACGATGGCTGAGAAAGTCTAATGTTTGAATTGGAACGATAGCTCCACGCTATGGGAGGCTGGACCAGGCAAACGACCCCTCT
>JBDSEX010000162.1:0-8813 GCA_039919835.1 Luteimonas sp. | reverse complement strand
AAGGGCATGGCCGAGGCACAGATCATCGGCATCATCGTCGGCACGCTGTCGTCGATCTTCGTCGCCTGTCCGTTGTTGCTGTGGCTGGGGGCCAGCAAGCAGGATCTGATGCCGAAGGCGCGCGACGAGGCGGCGCTGGCACGCCGGCCATAGGCGAATCCTCGAATACGAAAAGGCCGCGATCATCGCGGCCTTTTTTTGGATTTTTGCCCCGCGCGGGATTCCTTCCTGTCGTGGCAGCGGCGTTCGCCGCAACCGCTTCATCGCAACATTAAATGGCACCCGACAGAACGCACCGCCTGCAAAAGAACAGTCGCGGTACGCGAATCAGCCGCGCTTCCTGCCGAAGACGGCCGCATACCCTGATGCCACGATCGACTTCTGCAACGCGCCGCTGACCTTGATGTTGCCCGCCAGGATTTCATGGCTGCCAACGCCGCGGACGTCGAGCGGCCCGATCGCGGCGCCCTTGAAGTCGCTGACGCGCCCGCCAGCCTCGCGCACCAGCAACACGCCGGCGGCCACGTCCCACGGCTGCACCCCGGCCTCGAAATACGCGTCGGTGCGTCCGGCCGCGACGTACGCCAGGTCCAGCGCCGCCGAACCGGTGCGGCGGATGTCTTCGGCATTGCCCAGCAGGCCGCCGATGCACTTCAGATGGGCGTCGATCCGTTCGCGCTCGCGCGGCGGGAATCCGGTGGCGATCACCGCACCGGCAAGATCCTTGCGATCGGTGACGCGCAGTTTGCGATCGTTGAGCACCGCGCCCGCGCCGCGGCTGGCGGTGAACAACTCGTTGCGCAGCGGGTCGAAGATCACGCCATGGATCGGTTCGCCGTTCTCGACCAGCGCGATCGACACGCAGTAGTGCGGAAAGCCGCGCAGGTAATTGCTGGTGCCGTCGAGCGGATCGATGACCCAGGTGAAGCGCCCGGCCTTGCCCTGTGCACCGCCTTCCTCGCCGAGGATGGCGTAGTCGGGGAACGAGCGCTTGAGTTCCTTGATGATCGCCGTCTCGGCCATGCCGTCGACTTCGCTGGCGTAATCCAGCCGATCCTTTTCGACGACGTTGAGGCTATCGATGCGGCTGACGTGCCGCATGAGGATGTTGCCGCCCGCGCGGGCCGCTTTGACCATGATGGTGACGACGGGGGTTTGCATCCCGGTGGGCCTCGGCGTGGGTTGGAGAAGAGCGGTCCGGCGCGACGGCCGGCGCGCGCAGTTTACCATTCGCCCCATGAGCACCGGTTCCGATACCAACTTCGACCAGCCGACGTCTGGTCCGGCAGCGCGCATCCGCATCGTGCTGGTGGGTACGCAGCACCCGGGCAACCTCGGCGCCGCCGCACGCGCGATGAAAACGATGGGCTTGTCGCGGCTGGTGCTGGTGGCGCCGGAGAAACGGCCCGATGCAGTGTCCGTGTCGATGTCGGCGGGCGCACACGATCTGCTGTTCGATGCGCCCGTCTTCCCGACCTTGGCCGAAGCGGTGGCCGACTGCCGCCACGTCATGGGCTGCACCGCCCGCGCGCGGCGGATCGCATTGCCGGAGCATCCACCGCATCAAGGTGCGAGCCGAGCCGTCGCCATCGCCGCGGACGGCGGTGAGGTCGCCATCGTGTTCGGCCGGGAACGCACGGGGCTGGACAACGATGAGCTGCAGCTGTGCCACGCTGCGCTGCACATTCCTTCGGATCCTGCGTTCAGCTCGTTGAACCTGGCCGCGGCGGTGCAGGTGCTCGGCTACGAACTGCGGCTGGCGCTGCTCGAACATGCGTCGCGCGCACAGCCCGATGTCGCGCATGGCAGAGCGTTGCCTGCCGATGCGGCCACGCCCGAACCCGTCGCCTCGCATGCCGAACTGGAAGGGTTCTTCGCCCAGCTGGCCGACACCCTCGATGCCATCGACTTCCACAAGGGCCGTGCGCCGGACTCCGCGATGCGCAAGTTGCGGCGTTTGTTCCTGCGCGCCGACCTGGAGACGCGCGAAGTGCGCCTGCTCCGCGGCATCCTGGCCGACGCGCAGCGCATGGCCGTACTTGCCGCCACAGCACGCTGTCGCCCCAGCCGGGATTAGGCTAGGCTCGCTGCGGCCGTCTTCCGGAACTTTCCTTTGCCCGCATCCGCCCGTTTTTTAGCCGCTTGGGTGCTGGGACTTGCCGCCCTTGCCGGAACGCACCGCGTTCAGGCCGCCGACGACCCCCATGTGCTGGTGCTGGGCCGAATCAGTGACGATCCCAAGGCGCACTACGAGCAGCTCAAGCCGTTGCTTGACTACGTGGTGCCACGCATGGCCAACGTCGGTATCCGCGAGGGCCGCGTGCTGATGGCCAGGGACGTGCAGCAGATGGCGAGCTACCTGCGCCGCGGGCGCGTCGACTGGGTCACCGAAACCGCCGGCACCGCCATCCTGTTGCAGCAGCGCTCGAAGGCGCGTGCGTTGCTGGTCACCGAACGCGATGGCGTGAGCTACTACAACACCGTGTTCTTCGCCCGGCGCGACGGCGCGGTGGCGACCCTCGACGGCATGCTCGGGCACAGCATCGCATTCCAGAATCCGGCGTCCACCAGCGCGTATATCCAGCCCGCCGCGGAGCTGGTTTCACGCGGCATGCCACTGGACATCCTGATGTCACCGATGGAACGTCCCGATGCAGAATCCGTGGGCTATCTCTTCGCGCGCTCGGAGCTCAACATTTCGACATGGGTGCACAAGCGGCTGGTCGATGTCGGCGTGATGAGCAACCTGGACTGGAACAATCCACAGCGCGTGCCTGCGGGGTACAAGCGCGACCTCAAGATCATCCATGAATCGCGCCCGTATCCGCGCGCGCTGGAAATCGTGCGCGGCGATCTCGACGACAAGGTCGAGGTGCGGTTGCGCGAAGTCCTGCTCGCCGCGGCGAATGATCCGGATGCGCGCGAGGCGCTGCTGTTGTTCTTCAAGACCACGCGATTCCTTCCGGTCGACGCCAAGTCGCAGCTCGCGCTGGACACCATGCGCGAGGGCGTGATCCGCGTCCACACGGAGGTCGAATGAAGGCGAATCAAGTGACCTCGGCTCAAGCGAAGCCGGATCGCGCGGGAACGGTGCGCGCATGAAGCCCATGCGGATCGGGCTGCAGGGCCAGATGCTGGCGCTGATGGGTATCGCCATGGCGGCCGTGGTGGCGCTCATGCTGCTGTTGTGGCAACGACAGTCGGCGATGCGTTCGGAGGTCATCGGCGTCAGTCGTGGTGCGATGCACCAGCTGGTGCTGGACGGCCTGCGGCGTCGCGGCGAGGCCGGTGTCGGCCAGCTGGCCGATGCACTGACCAACCCGCTGTACTACTTCGACCTCGACGCCATCGGCACCATCGGGCGCGCGGCGCAGCGCCTTCCCGATGTCAGCTATGTGCTCGTGTACGACGCCAACGGGCGCATCATCCATGACGGTTCCGGCGACATTCCAACGTACGGACAGCCGATGCAGGATGCATTGGCGTACGAGGTCGTGCAGGCGCGGGGACTGCACATCCAGTGGACGGACGACCTGGTGGATGTCTCGCATCCGATCCAGATCGGCGGCACGCGGCTGGGCGGCGTGCGCGTGGGATATTCGCTGAAGTCGGTGCTCGCCAGCGAAGTCGAATCGACCAGCGCATTGAATGAAAGCCTCACCGAGCTCGGCAATCGACATCGCTGGCCGATCATGGCGTTGATGACGATGCTGATCGTGCTGGGGGCGGCGGTGTTGTGGCTGATCCGCGCGACGCTGGTCGAGCCGATCCGGCGTCTCGCCGATGCCGCCAGCGAGATCGAGGGCGGCCGTTTCGGCGGCGATGCGCCGGTCAGCGGACGCAACGACGAGGTGGGTGATCTGGTGCGCAGCTTCGGTCGCATGAGCCAGAGCGTCGCACGGCACGATCGCGATATCCGCCGCATGGCCTACACCGACGCCTTGACGGGGTTGTCCAACCGCCTGGCATTCCGCGAAAGACTGGACCAGCGCCTGTTGGAACTGCGCGGCGCGAGCAAGCGGCTGGCGCTGCTGTTCGCGGACATCGACGATTTCAAGCGGGTCAATGACACGCTGGGTCACGAGGCGGGCGACGAAGTGCTGATCCAGTTCGCCGCGCGCATTCGCGAGGCTGTCGAGCAGCTCGGCGGCACGGAGGCGGAACTCGCGCGATTCGGCGGAGACGAGTTCGTGATCCTGCTGCAGAACGACGTCGACGCGGAAGACGACGTGCGGGCCATCGCCAGCCGGCTCGCCGATACCCTGGTGATGGAACTGCGTCGCCCGATCATGGTGCGGGACCGCCAGGTGTTCCTCGGCACCTCGATCGGTATCACGCTGTTCCCGGAGGACGCCGTCAGCGCGACCATGCTGATGAAGAACGGCGACATCGCCATGTACCAGGCCAAGGTCGCGGGGAAGAACTGCTATCGCTTCTACAGCCGCGCGATGGACCAGGCGGTCGAACGCCGCGTGCACATGGAACAGGAACTGCGCGGTGCGTGGGAACGTAACGAATTGAGCCTGGCGTACCAGCCGATCTATCGCCTCAGCGACAGCAAGATGGTCGGCGCCGAAGCGCTGCTGCGCTGGAAGCATCCGGAACAGGGCATGATCGCGCCGTCGGTGTTCATCGATGTCGCCGAACAGAGCGGCCTGATCGAAACCATCGGCCCGCAGGTGCTGCGCGTTGCCTGCCGCGACGCGATGCGCTGGCAGACGGAGTTCGGATCGACCGATGCGTTGTTCGTGTCGGTCAACGTGTCGGCGCGACAGCTGCGCACCGGCGAGCTCCCCGACCAGGTGGCTGCGACGCTCCAGGAATCCGGCCTGCCCGCCTCGCGCCTGCACATCGAGCTGACCGAAACCGCGGTGATCGGCGACGAACTGCACGCCAGCACCTTGCTGTCGCGCCTGCGCCGCGTCGGCGTCAAGGTCTGGCTGGACGATTTCGGCACCGGCTTCTCCGGTCTAAGCCACCTCCGCCGCGTACCGGTGGACGGGGTCAAGATCGACCGCAGCTTCATTGCCGACATGCTCCGCGACCCGGACGACCTCGCGCTGACGACCGCCATCATCGCCATGGCGCATTCGCTTGGCATCACGGTGGTCGCCGAAGGCGTGGAAAAGGAGGGCCAGTACGCCATCCTCCGGGAACGCGGCTGCGACCTGGCGCAGGGCTTCTGGATGGGGCATCCAGTGAACATGCAGGAGTTTTCGCGGTTGCTGGTGTGACGGCGGAATTCAACTCGACGCCGCAGTGCGGGTCACGACCTGCTGCGTTGTGCCGATGAAATCCTCTGATCTCAAAACACGAAGTGGTCCAGCCACCTCGCGGCCATCGCCGCGAGATTTCCCGACAGGACGCCGAACACCGCGATGGCGATCGCGCCCGCGATCCACGATACCGCCATCAACGTGCCATCGCGCTCCAGCAGCGCCAACGCGAACATCAGCAGCAGTCCCCCGAAGATGAAGTTGGTGAAGGGGATCGGCAACGACAGCAACAAGCCCAGCAACACCAGCAACAATCCGGTCAGCATGGTCGCGGCGCGGTGGTCCAGCAGCAGGGTCATGCGCGGCTTGATGAGATGTTCGAGCTTGCCCAGCCAGGGCGAAATGCGCTTGTCGAAACGCGCGATCGCATGGCGGTGCGGGCCGCGTTCGGCAAGGAACTTCGGCAGCCACGGCTTGCGCAGCCCGATCAGCAGCTGCGCGCCGATCAGCACCACCAGCGGGCCGCTGACCGCGCCGCCGATGGGAATCGGGATGAATGCGGGAAGGGTGCAGATGAAGAGCAGCATGCCGAAGGCGCGGCGGCCCAAGCCGGACAGGATCTCGCGCAGCTTGAGTTGTTCGTCCTGGTCGCCGACCGCCAGCGCGTCCAGCAGCGCACGCGTTCCAGCTTCTCGCGATCCGCTTCTCCGGCGGCCTGGTTGTTCCGGATCCGCATGCTCCTGTCCGGGTCGATCGTTGCCGGATTGTTCCGGACCGCCGGGATCACGCTCCGCGCCGCTATGCATCAAGGTGCCTTGTGGCCTGCGGCAGTCGTTGCAACAGCAGTTTGTCGATACGCGGACCGTCAAGATCGACCACTTCGATACGCCAGCCATCCCAGTCGAAATGTTCCCCCACATGCGGAATGCGGCCAAAGCGCGCGATCGTCAAGCCCGCAGCGGTGTGGTAATCGTAATCCTCGTCCGCGGGCAGGCGTCCCCCGAGCAACTCGCGCAAGTCTTCGATGGCGAGGCTGCCATCGACCAGCAGCGAACCGTCGTCGCGGACGACCACCATGGCCTCGGAGTCGGCGGTCTCATTCGATTGCAGGCGGCCGAGCACCGCGCCCATGAGATCGCTGACGGTCACGATACCGGTTACGTCCCCGTACTCATCCACCACGACCGCCAGCGACTGCTGCTCTTCGCGGAAGATTTCCAGTAGCTTCATCGCATGCGTTGATTCGGACACGAACAGGGGCGCGCGCAACGCCTGGAACAGGTCCGGCGCCGTCTGGTCCAGGCGATCCAGCAGCGATTTCACTTCGAGGATGCCCAGAACATCGTCATCGCCATCGCGATACACCGGATAGCGCGAAAATGGCGTCTCGCGCATCGTCGCGAGGTTTTCATCGAAACTCGCGGCCGCATCCAGCCAGACGATGCGCGGCCGCGGCGTCATCAGGCTTTCCGCGCTGCGCTCTCCGAGCCGCATCACGCGGCTCATCATGTTGCGTTCTTCGTCGTCGATCACGCCCTGCTCGTGGCTCTCGCTCATCAGCAGGTGGATTTCCTCCTCGGTGATCGCGTTGCGTGCGTCGTCGCGAATCCCGAGCAGGCGCAGCACCAGCCGATTGATCGCGCCGAGCACGAACACGACCGGCTTGGCGAAGCGCGCGAGCATGTCGAGCGGAATCGACACCACGCTTGCGATGCCTTCTGCATTGGTCAGTGCCAGCCGCTTTGGAATCAGTTCGCCGAAGATCACCGAGCCCGCGGTGATCAGCGCGACGGCGGTTCCGATGCCGATCGGACGCGCGTATTCGCGGGCTCCGGACACGTAGGCGTCGATCCAGTCGGCGATCTGCAAGCCGATGGCATCGCCGCCGAACACGCCGGTCAGCACGCCGATCAGGGTGATGCCGATCTGCACCGTGGACAACAGGTTGTCGGGGTGTTCGGCCAGTGCCAGCGCCTTGCGCGCGCCACGGCTGTGCTCGCCCATCTGCTTGAGGCGCAGCTTGCGTGAGGTCATCAGTGCCATCTCCGACAATGCGAAGAAGGCGTTGAGGACGATCAGGGCGATGACGATCAGCAGTTCCAGCACGCGGAACCCATCAGGCAGTCAGGAAGGTGTTTGTCGCAAAGCCGCAACAGGCTAATGGCCGCGAGGTTGGCGGCGTGTGCAGGCGGCTTGGGTCGAGAGTCGTCGTCCATAAGGTGCGCCGGGGCGCGGCGGAATGATAGCAGGGCATCCCCGGTACGGCGGCGCCGTGGATTCCCCGGCCCGCGACGTCATCCAGCCGTCATAATTGCGCCACATACGACATCTTGAACAACGAGGCGGACCGGCATGTTTTCCCTCCAGACCATCTTTGGCCAAGGCAAGCAGTTCTATGGGCTGCTCGATGAGGCGGCCGTTGCGGCGCACGACAGCACCAAGGCGTTGCACCAGATGCTCGATGCGCCGGTGCGCACGCCGGGACTGGAGGCATTCAAGTTGGCGCGACAACGCGAGCGGGTGGCTTCGGACAAGATTGGCCGGGCCCTGGTCGACAGCTTCATCACGCCGATCGAACGCGAGGACATCGAGGCGCTGGGTTCGGCGCTGTACAAGATTCCCAAGCAGGTCGAGAGATTCGCTGATCGTTATGCGCTGGCCCGGCACCGCCTTGACGGAATCGATTTCGCCCCGCGAGCGGCCATGCTCGAGCAGTCGGCTGGCGTGGTCGTGGAGATGGTCGCAGGGCTGCGCGACCTGCACCTGGAGCCGATGAGCAAGCTCAACGACCGGCTGCGCGTTCTGGAATCCGAAGCCGATCGCCTGATCCTCGAGCTGCATCGGGACATCTACTCCGGCAAGCTCGAGATCGGCGATGTATTCCTGCTCAAGGAGTTCTTCGAGATCCTGGAGAAGGCCATCGACCGCTGCCGGGAAGCCGGCGTGGTGGCCTACCGAATCGCATTGAAGAACAGTTAGGGCGCCCCGATGCTCACCCTTGTCCTGCTCGTGGTGGCGACCGCGCTGGTGTTCGAGTTCATCAACGGCTTTCACGACACCGCCAACTCCATCGCCACGGTGGTGGCGACGAAGGTGCTCTCGCCCGGGCAGGCGGTGCTGCTTGCGGCGGTGATGAACCTCATCGGCGCGTTTTTCGGCACCGCCGTCGCGAAAACGATCTCATCGGGGCTGATCGACACCGACGTCGTCAACATCACCTCGCAGGTGATCCTGTGCGCGCTGCTCGGCGGCATCGTCTGGAACCTGTTCACGTGGTGGCGCGGGCTGCCGTCCTCGTCGTCGCATGCCCTGATCGGCGGCCTTTGCGGCGCGGCGACCGCCGCGGCCCACAACGACTGGGATGCCTTGATCTGGTCGGAAACCGTCGGCGAGTGGAGCAAGAACAAGGGCCTGCTGTGGAAAGTGGTACTTCCGATGATCAGCTCACCGATCGCCGGCTTCGCGCTTGGCGTTGCGATCATGGCGCTGCTGTACGCGGTCATCGCGGGCATGAGCAAGGCCGGGGGCGTGCTCGGCCGGCTGGCGCGGCCGCGCTGGGTCAACGCATTCTTCGGCAAGGCGCAGTTGTTCTCGGCT
>JBDSEX010000221.1:0-11237 GCA_039919835.1 Luteimonas sp. | reverse complement strand
CGACCGGCGCGGCGCGTGGATATGGTTTGTATTCGTAGATCTCGAATCCGAAGTCGCGCAGGTAACGCCGCTTGTATTTATGCGCCAGCGCGT
Source organism: Luteimonas sp. (assembly GCA_039919835.1). Taxonomy (GTDB): domain Bacteria; phylum Pseudomonadota; class Gammaproteobacteria; order Xanthomonadales; family Xanthomonadaceae; genus JALYOU01. Next base: position 11,144 of record JBDSEX010000221.1, on the reverse strand, counting down.
AGGTGATGAACGAGTCCGTGGAGGCAAGGCTGTTGCTTGAAATCACCACGCGCGGCGGGTTGGCCCGCTCCTGCAGGTTGCGGAACAGCTGCTGCGCTGGCCGCGACAACACCAGGTACGGCGTCTGCATCAGCACCTCGCTCTGTGCCGATTCGATCAGCCCACGCAGCACCGGCGACGATGGCGCGGCGTCGCGCGCCGCAGCGCGTTCGCGGCGATGCTTCTGCGGCAGGTCGGCGATGAAGATCGCGCGGCCGATCGGCAGCGCCGGTACGACCAGTTGCGACGACACGCGCGCCGCGTCTCCTGCCTCGCGCGACATCGCGGCGGCGCGCTGCGGCACATCGTATTGAACAGGCGTCAACGCCGGTACGCCCTTGCGCAGCAGGCGCCGGCCGACATCGGCGAGCGTTTCCACCGGCCGGCTGCGCGGCGACTCCCAGAACGCCATGAAGTTCTCGCGCATCTCCCGCGCCACCGGCCCGGCCACCAGCACATCGCGGTCGCGGAAGTTGAACTCCGGATCCCAGTCGTAGTAGTCGTTCTGGTAATTGCGGCCTCCGACAATCCCGATTGCGTCGTCGATCAGCAGCAACTTGCTGTGCATGCGCCGGTTGAGCTGGCGGAAACAGCAGGCGGCGGCCAGCAGGTACTGCGGATAGTTCAGCCGCGCGCGGCCGAGCACCGGGTTATAGATGCGGAACGAGAAATTTTCGTGCGCGCCGGCCAGCGCGGCCAGGGTGTCGACTTCCTTCAACGCAGACAGCTGGTCGATCAGCACGCGGACGCGCACGCCGCGTTGCGCGGCCTTCATCAACTCGTCGAGGACCAGCCGGCCTGCGTCGTCCTCGTCGAAGATGTACGTCTGCAGATCGATGCTGCTGCGCGCGCTGCGTAGCAGGTTGATGCGCGCGAGCAATGCGTCGGTGCCCTCGTCCAGGATCACGGCGAAATGCCGCGGGGACTCGGGGGCGGATTCCGCCAGCGCCCTGTCGCCGAGTTCGCGCAAGGCCGATGGCGCGGCGCAGTGCTGCGCATCCCCGGCGGCGCAATCGACGCGCGTCGACCGCGAGGCTTCGACGATCGCCGTCGCACGCGCGCGCTGTGCATTGGACAACGTCCTGCAACCCGTCGACAGCAACGCAAGCGCAACCAGGACAATACCGCGCAATGTTTGCATCGCTTCGAGTTTCAAGTCTCGTCCTGCGGCCGGACCCGCACGTTCAAGTTGAAGCGCACGCTGCCACGCAGCAGGTAGCCGTAGGCATCCATGCCGTAATCCTCACGGCGCACACTGCCGCGCGCGACGACGTCGCACTCGTGCAGAGGTTGCGCGCATGTTGCGGGCGCGACGACGAACACTTCACGCCGGGTGATCCCACGCAAGGTCAACTTGCCCGAAAGGTCGCCGCCTTTGTGCAGCAAGGCGTCAGGGTATGGGTCGGAAACGAAATCGATCGACGGAAAGCGCGCAGCGTCGAAGAATTTCTCGCTGCGGCTGAACTCGCTGTAGCGTTTGCTGCCGACCATCTCCACCGCACGCGTGTCCAGCTGCAGGCGCACTTGCCGGCGGCCGTCGGGCAATGACGAGACAGTGCCCTGCGCGCGTGGGAAGCGGCCTGCGAACGACTTGCCCCAACGCGTCTGCAGCTTGAATCCAAAATGCGACTTCACGCTGTCGATTTCATCTGCATCTGCTTCATTCGCACCTGCAGCCGCGAACGCCAGCGCCAGGACGAAGCTTGCGGTTACTGCCCGGCGCAGCACGTCGGGGCCTATGGCCACCAGAACGCGGAAAGCTGCGCGATGCCCGGCTCGATGCTGGCACCCGCAGGCAGCGTGAGCACGGCCACGCCGCCCGGCGGCATGCCGCGATGGTCCCCGGACTGGCCGCTGTGCATCAGCGCGGCGAGTTGTTCGAGACCTGGGTTATGGCCGACGAGCAGCAGGCGCTCGGCTTCGCGATGCGTGTCGGCGATGCCGGCAAGCGTGCCGGAGGTGGCTTCGTAGATGGCGTCGTCGAGCCGCTGGTCGACATAACCGACCTTGCCCAGCACGGCTTCCATCGTCTCGCGCGTGCGTCGCGATGGCGAGCACAGCACGCGGTCCGGAATCAGGTTGTTGGCCTTCAGCCATTGCGCCGCGGCTTCGGCCTCGGCACGACCTTCGGCGGAGAGCGGCCGGTCGAGGTCGGCCTGGCCGGGGGTCGCCTGCTCGGCGTGGGCATGTCTCAACAGGATCAGTTCGCGCATGATTCCAGCTTAGCCGAGGCGCATCGTCATGGCGTGAGGTTGTGTCCAGCTGCGGCCGATGGTGCGTGTTCGTTCATGGGTCACCCGTCGTGGACGATGCGCCACGTGGCCTGGAACGCAGGCTCAACGGGTCTTGTTCAACCACCTCAGCAACGGCTGCCAGTCCTCCTGGTGTTCACGTACCTGCTGCGAGTTGTAATCGAACAGGCTTCTGCCCAGTCCGGTCAGCATCACGTATGCCTGGCTGTCGCGCAGTTGCCCCACCACCGGGATCGACCAGCTGTTGAGCACGTCGAGGGCCTGTTGCGAGGCGTTGGTCCAGGGCTTCAGCCTGTTGGCGACCAGCGCGACGGGCAGTTGCCCCTTGCGGACGCGTGGATGCTTGGCGAGGGTATTGAGAAAGGGGACGGTCGCTTCGATGTCCAGGGCTGAAGGCAGGACCGGGACGATCACGGCGCTGGCCTGGTCCAGGTAGCTTTCCAGATCGGTGCCCATCTGGCCGGCGGCGCCATCGATGACGATGCGCTGGGTGCCGTCGGGAACCAGTTTCAGCCAGTTGCGGCGGGTGCCATCGACCGGGAGCACGGCCGAGGGGAGGCCAGCGCGGCGCTGCGCCCATCGGGTCGACGAGCCCTGCGGATCGGCATCCACCAGCACGGTACGTTGCCCGGCCACCGCGGATTGCGCCGCCAGGTGGGTCGCGATGGTGGTCTTGCCGACACCACCCTTGGAACTTGCTACCAAGACAGTCTTCATCCACGGCCTCCAGCGCAAAGAGGGCGCAGCTTAGCATCGGGGTTGACAGAGGACGTTTGGCAACGTTCGCCCCCTTGCGCCATGCAAAGCCCGATGCCCGCATCCGCCCGGAAGTCAGCACCGTAGTCACCATGTCGCCGATAGATCAGCCGGATAGCGACCTCTCTGCCTTCGGGATCGTTGCCTCATATGCCAGCCGGCACTACCTCGTCACGCACGCAAAGCTCCCGTCCCGTCATGGGGGCGGCGGCGGTCCTGCGCATGTTCGTGGCGCTGCTGATCGCCGTCGCACTGCCGGCGCAGGCGCTCTCGGCCGCGGCGGAACGGGTGTGGAACGCTCCGCACATCCATCTGGATGGCGGGGGCGGTGCGATGACGCTACGGGACGCTGCCGTATCGCCGCCACGCGTGGCCGCAGGGCACTATCCACTGCAGCGCATCCTGGACATCGCGCAGGGCCGCATCAGCGTTGATACGCAGTCCCTCGGCGAAGCCGAAGAGCAGCGCTTGGACGCCCACGCCGAATCGCATCGCAGCGGGAGGCCGCACCACCACGCCATCGATGCCTCGGGCGTGGTGTATGCCGGCGACGATGGGGACGACCCCGCAGCTCCTCCCGAGCGCACTGGCAAGCACGACCACGATGGATTTTCGCCAGCGTTTGCGGCAACACGCATGGCGTTGCCGGTGCCACCGCACGATGCGTTGGCGGTCGTCACGCCAGCAGTCCGCGTATCGCATGCCTCCGGCCCGGGCGAGCGCCCGCCGCGATAACGGCTGCCTCCAGCAACCTGCAGGAGCGTCCCATGCCGTTTTGATGCATGGGAGTTCGAACCATCGATTCGATCCCTGGGCTACGCCGGACGTTCCGGTAACCGCCCCGTGGCGCGCATGCGGCGCTCCTGCTTGCCGCGATCCGTGCATCCCGCCGATGCACGCGACGACCCCTGAATTATTGTTTTTGGCGACCGGCCAGACCGCGTCGCTTCTGGAGATTTTCAATGCAGACTTTCCACCGGCATGCCACAGCGTGGTCGCAATTGCGTATCGGCCTCGCGTCGTACACCCCGCGGGCCGCTGGCGTACTGCTGGCGCTGCTGGCACTGCCCGCAGCGGCGCAGCAGGATCCAGATATTTCTTTCAGCAATACCGCGACAACGGATCCCGATCCGGTCCAGCTCGACAGCATCACCATCCTTGGCCGTCGCCAGAATCTGGTCGGTGAGGCAATCAGCGCTTCGGAAGGCGCGATCAGCCAGGCCGACATCGCCAACCGCCCGCTGCTGCGCACCGGCGACCTGCTGGAACTTGTGCCCGGTCTGGTCGCTACCCAGCATTCGGGCAGTGGCAAGGCCAACCAGTATTTCCTGCGCGGTTTCAACCTCGACCATGGCACCGATTTCTCGACCTGGGTCGACGGCATGCCGGTCAACATGCGTACCCACGGCCACGGTCAGGGCTGGACCGACCTCAACTTCCTCGTCCCCGAGGCGGTCGAGCAGCTCACCTATCGCAAGGGCACCTACTACGCCGACGTCGGCGACTTTTCGTCAGCCGGTTCGGCGCGATTCCATATCGCCGACGAGGTGCCCCACGGGCAGCTTGGCCTGAGCGTTGGCGAAGACGGCTATGCGCGCGGCGTGGTGGTGGACTCCGTCGCGCTCGGCGCTGGCCAATTGCTGTACGCCGGTGAGCTGCAGGCCTACGACGGCCCGTGGACCGACATCAAGGAGGACGTCCGGAAAGGCAGCGGGCTGCTGCGTTACAGCGCGCCGATGGGCAACGGCCGTGCGCACGTGATGGTGATGGGCTACACGAACGAGTGGAATTCCCCCGACCAGATCCCGCAGCGCGCGGTGGCGTCCGGGTTGATTTCCGAATTCGGCTCGCTCGATACCACCGTCGGCGGCGAGTCGTCGCGCTACAGCCTGTCCGGCGGCTGGGCCGGCATCGCATTCGGTGGCGAGTTCAGTGCCGATGCCTACGCCATCGACAGCGCGCTGAACCTCTGGTCCAACTTCACCTATTTCCTCGACGACCCCGACAACGGCGACCAGTTCCAGCAGGTCGACGAGCGCAGGCTCTATGGCTTCAACGCCTCGCAGCAATGGGAAAGTGGGCGCAGCCGTTGGCGCGTCGGGGCGGAAGGTCGTTTCGATGACATCGGCCGGGTCGCGCTCCTGCGAACCAACGCGCGGCAGCTGGTCAGCACCGTGCGCGACGACTCGGTCGAGGAAGGCAGTCTTGGCGTGTTCGTCGCCAACGAGTTCCGCTTCAACGACCAGTGGCGCAGCTATCTCGGTGTGCGCCGCGACGAGTACGACTTCAAGGTCGACAGTTCGCTGACGATCAATTCCGGCCATGCGCGCGCCGGACAGACCTCGTACAAGGCCAGCCTTGCGTATACGCCGGGCGACGCGCTTGAGCTGTATGCCAGTGCCGGCACCGGTTTCCATTCCAACGACGCGCGCGGCACCACCATCCGCGTGGATCCGGGCAGCGGCGAACCGGTGGATCGCGTCGATCCGCTGGTCGAATCCATCGGCGCGGAAATCGGTTCGCGGCTGTACTTCAGCGACCGCCTGCAGGCCACGTTGGCGCTGTGGACGCTGCGGCTGGACTCCGAGTTGCTGTTCGTCGGCGACGCGGGCACCACCGAACCCAGCCGGCCGAGCAAGCGCGACGGCATCGAAGCGGGCGTGTACTGGTTTGGCGGCGACACCTACACCGCCAATCTCGAGGCGTCGTACTCGCGCTCGCGGTTCCGCGATAGTGATCCGGTGGGCAACGAAATTCCGGGCTCGATCCCGCTGGTGGTCAGCGCCGGCCTCACCGGCAAGTACGCGCAAGGCTGGACGGCCAGTGCGCAGCTGAAGTATTTCGGCAAGTACCCGTTAATCGAGGATGGCAGCGTCGAGTCGGACGGCTCGATGATCGTCAACCTGCGCGTCGGCCGCGAGTGGGACCGGTTCGGCCTGCACATGGACCTGCTCAACGCGCTCGACAGCGATGACCACGATGTCGATTATTTCTATGCGTCGCGGCTGCAGGCCGAACCGGAGGAAGGCGTGGAGGACATCCACTTCCACGTGTTCCCGTCGCGCAGCGTTCGGTTGAGCCTGCAGTACCGGTTCTGACAACGCGGCATGGTTGAACCTGCGTGGGAAGTTCCACCAGGTTCGCCATGCATGTCGCGCAGGTTGAGCTTCACTGCTGCGTCGATTTCCGTGAAAAAATGTCGCGGTGTCGCCACCGACACCATGGCCGCATGTATTTTCCCAATAACGTCATGTTGTCGGCAACGAACGCCGAGGGCGAAACCAGCGGATCACCGGCGTAAGTGCTTGATGATTGTTTGGCGCGCGCTGCGGACACACGCAGCGTGCGCTTCAATACCCCGACGCCTGCCCATCCTTGCGCGACTCGCTGGCGCCGATGTAGCCGCCTTGCGGATTGACCATGATCGCCTGGTAGCCGCCATACGGCCCGTCGGAAAACTGCACGCGGTGACCCTTGCGCATCAGTGCGCGCACCGTGTCGTAGGGATACCCTGTTTCCAGGTCGACCTCGCCGCCATCGCTCATCGCCGTGGCCTGGCCGGTCGGGTCGGTGGAACCGTCGTGCTGGATGCGCGGCGCGTCGCCGGCTTCCTGCAGGTTCATGCCGAAGTCGACCAGGTTCATCACGATCTGCGCGTGCCCTTGCGGCTGCATGCCGCCGCCCATCACGCCGAAGCTGAGCCACGGCTTGCCGTCCTTGGTCACGAATGCGGGAATGATGGTCTGGAACGGACGCTTGCCGGGAGCATACGAATTCGGGTGCCCGTCCTTGAGCACGAACATCTCGCCGCGATCCTGGAAGATGAAACCCAGCCCCGGTGCCGCCATGCCGCTGCCCATGCCGCGATAGTTGGATTGGATCAGCGACACCATCATGCCGTCGGCATCGGCGACGGTCATGTAGATGGTGTCGCCTTCATCGAGTTCGGCCGGCGTGGCCGGTTGTACCTCGCGGGCGGCACGGTCCATCGATATCAACGCCCCGCGTTGTCTTGCGTACGATTTTGAAACCAGTTTGGCGACCGGCAGCTTTCCGAAGGACGGGTCGGCGTACCAGCGCGCGCGATCCGCGAAGGCGAGTTTCTTGGCCTCGACGAACAAATGTACGTGCTCGGGGCTGCCGAATCCGTACTGTTTCAGGTCGTAGGGTTCGAGCAGGTTGAGGATCTGCAGCGCGGCAATTCCCTGACTATTGGGCGGCAATTCCCACACGTCATAGCCGCGGTAATTGGTGCTGACCGGCTCGACCCACTCGCCGGTATGCGTGGCCATGTCCTCGTACGACAGGAACCCGTCATTGGCCCTGAAGTAGGCATCGATGCCGCGCGCGATGTCGCCCTTGTAGAACGCGTCGCGGCCGCCTTGGGCGATTTTCTCCAGCGTATTGGCGAGGTTCGGGTTCTTCCAGGTCTCGCCGCGTTTTGGCGCGCGGCCGTCGATCGTGAACTGTTCCTTGTAACCCGGCCATTTCGACAACCGTGGGACCGAGAGATTCCAGTAATAGGCGATGACTTCGTGGACCGGGTGGCCTTCGCGCGCATAGCGGATCGCGGGCCCGAGGTCATCGGCGATCGGCTTGCGGCCGAAGCGTTGGTGCAGCGCGAACCACGCATCGACCGCGCCCGGCACGCTGACCGGCAACGGGCCCTGCGGCGGAATATCGGTCAGTCCACGCTTCTGGAACTCGGCCAGCGTGAGAGACTTCGGCGAGCGGCCCGAACCGTTGTAGCCGTGAAGTTTTTTCGTCTTCGGATCCCACACGATCGCAAACAGGTCGCCGCCGATGCCGCTGCCGGTTGGCTCCATCAGTCCCAGCGCCGCGTTGGCGGCGATCGCTGCGTCGACCGCGCTGCCGCCGCTTTGCATCACGTCGAGCGCGATCTGCGTCGCCAGCGGATGCGAGGTCGCGGCCATGGCGTGCGGCGCATAGATTTCACTGCGGGTGGCGAAGGGTTTGCCGGTCACTCGGTCGGCTGCATGCACCGCCATCCACGGCAGCGTGCAAGCGCAGGCAAAGGTGGTGAGGCGGATCGGGCGCATGACAGGACTCCAGAAGACCGCATGCAGGGTAGCGCGTCGGAAATGCGGCGCTGGCAGTTTACGAAACAGGCACGGCCCGACCATGGCACCGGGGCTACGCTCGTGATCGACTGGCACGGACGACGCCTGGCGCCCTGCGTCGCTCCCACGTCGGCGGGAACTCACAGCACCTCAGGCGCGCGCCAGCATCCGCAGCAACGCCTGCTGGTCCATGGCGGCCGCATACAGCCAGCCTTGCGCGCGAACTACGCCGTGCATGCGCAACGCGTCTTCCTGTTTCGCATGCTCCACGCCTTCGGCGACGACCTCGATGTCGAGGCAGCGTGCCAGCGCCACCACGGCGTCGATGATCGCCAGGTCGAAGCTGCTGTCGGGCAGGTCTTCGACGAAGCAGCGGTCGATCTTGAGCGTGTCGACAGGGAAGCGTTTCAGGTAGGCCAGCGACGAATAACCGGTACCGAAGTCGTCGATGGCCAGGCTGACGCCCAGCGAGCGCAACTGCCGCAGCACATCAAGCGCGGCTTCGGCACGGGTCATCAGCGTGGTTTCAGTGATCTCCAGGCACAGCTGGCCCGGGTCGAGGCCGGAATCACGCAGCGCCGCGGCCACCATGTCCGCAAGGCCAGCGTCTTCGAACTGCCTCGCCGATAGGTTCACCCGCACCGTGATGGCGCGGCCATTCGCGGCACCCGGCCATTGCGCGGCTTCGGCGCACGCGCGTTGCAACACGAACGCACCGATCGGCACGATCAAACCGGAACTCTCCGCCACGTCGATGAACTCGCCCGCCACGCGCACCCCGCCGTCGGGCTGGCGCCAACGCACCAGTGCCTCCGCGGCGACGATGCCACCATCGCGCAGGTCCATCTCGGGCTGGTAGTGCACCAGCAACTGCTCGCTCCTTAGTGCATCGCGCAAGTCAGCTTCCAGCGTCATGCGTTCGATCAGGTTGCGATGGTGTTCCGGATCGAAAACTTCGTAGCGATTGCGCCCGCGTTCCTTGGCCTGCTTGCTGGCAAGGTCGGCGTCACGTAGCAGCTCGTCGGGATTGGTCGGCGTGCTGCCATCGGTGAAGGCGATGCCGACGCTGGCGCTGATCTCGAACTGCCGAGGACCGATCTCCACCTTCTCACCGATCGCCTGCAGGATGTCATCGGCCAGCCGCGTCGCCTGCCATTCGTGCTGCAGTCGCGGCAGCAGCACGCTGAAACAATCGCTCTCCACCCGCGCCAATACCGCGTCGTCGGGCGTGGCCAGGTTGACGCGTTCGCCGAGCGTGCAGAGCATCTCGTCGCCGCCAGCCTCGCCGGCGCTGACATTGACGCCCTGGAAGCGGTCGATGTCGATGAACAGCACCGCGGCCAGACGTGGCCGCCGCCGCATGCGCAACAGGGACTGCTGCAGTTCGCCGTGGAACAGCGTGCGGTTGCCGAGGCCGGTCACCGGGTCGTGGAGCTTGAAGTATTCGAGTTGCGACTCGGCGCGCTTGCGGCGTTCGATCTCGACCGCCAGCGCGACGAAATCGCTCATGTTGCCGGCGAACGCGATCTCGTCCGGCTGCCAGTTGCGCGGCTCGCCGACATGCTCGTGGCAGATCACGCCGTAGATCTCGCCGCTGATGTGGACTGGCGCATCCAACAGGGACTGGATCGCGTGGCGATGGAAATAGGCGGTCAGCGGGCCGGGTGGCTCTGCGGTGATCGACTCCTCGTGCACGTCGGCCGCGCGGATCACCCGCGCGCGCGGCAAGGCCGCCGCATAGGCGGTGTTGTCGATTGCCAGGAATTCGTCGAAACCCGCAGGATTGTGCGCATGCCCCTCGCGCTGGTAACCGTGCACGCAACGCAGGCCGCCCACCGGCTCGAACTGCCAGACGTTGACCCGCTCCACTTCGAGTACCTCGGCGCCCGTCTCGGTGATGGCGTTCAGCGCGCTGTCGAAATCGTCATGCTCTTGCCACAGGCGACGTGTCAGCTCCATCAGTGCGCGGTTGTGCCGGCGCAGCCGCGAATCGCGGCGATGGCTGCTGGACGACGTGCTGCTTGCAGGCATGTCCGTGTCTCCGTGGACCCGCTTTGCCGCCTGGCATCCGTTCCAGGACCGTTGTAACGCTCGCTTCCGGGATGACGGCCAAACCAGCGGGACCCAGCCACTGAGGTCGCAACTCCCGCCGCTGCTACAATTTACGCCTGTTTTCGTGCCATGTGGCGTGCCTTGCGGGCACGTCGGCCACCACGCCGTTCCCCCATGCCGCCCGCGGTTCGCGTGGCGCGCCGCCGCAATGGATCCCGCCATGACCAGCACCGCCGAACTGTCCTCGCCCGCGTCCGCCAATACCTCGCTCACCGGCAGCATGCTCGATGCGGACTACACGCTTGACCACAAATACACCCGCACCGACGGGCGCATCTACCTGTCCGGCGTGCAGGCGCTGGTGCGCCTGCCGTTGATGCAGAAACTGCGTGACCAGGCGGCGGGGTTGAACACCGGCGGCTTCATTTCCGGCTACCGCGGCTCTCCGCTCGGCGGCTTCGACCTGGAACTGTGGCGCGCGAAGAAATACCTGGCCGAGGCCGGCGTGAAGTTCACCCCGGGCATCAACGAGGACCTCGGCGCGACCATGGTCTGGGGCTCGCAGCAGACCAACCTGTTCCCCGGAGCGACCGTCGATGGCGTGTATGCAATGTGGTACGGCAAGGGGCCTGGCGTGGATCGCTGCGGTGACGTGTTCAAGCACGGCAATGCGGCGGGCACCTCGCGACACGGTGGCGTGCTGGCATTGGCGGCCGACGACCACGCCTGCCGCTCATCGACGCTGCCGCACGGGTCCGAAGGCGAATTCACCAGCGCGCTGATGCCGATCCTCAACCCGGCTGGGGTGCAGGACATCCTCGAGATGGGTTTGCTTGGCTGGGCGATGTCGCGCTTCACCGGGCGCTGGGTCGGCTTCAAGACGATTGCCGAAACGGTGGAGTCGTCGGCCTCGGTCGACGTCAATCCATTCGCGTTGCAGATCGTGACGCCGGACGATTTCGAA
>JBDSEX010000100.1:0-6587 GCA_039919835.1 Luteimonas sp. | reverse complement strand
CATCGACAGCGCGTCCCTGGCGTTGTACGGCAGCTTGCCTGTCAGCATCTCGTAGGCCAGCACGCCGACGCTGTAGAGGTCCACGCGGCGATCGACCTTGTCGCCGCGGGCCTGTTCCGGCGCCATGTAGGCGGTGCTGCCGACCGCCATGCCGGCGGCAGTGACGCGCGGGTCCGTGGACTTGCGCAAGGCGATGCCGAAATCCGCTAGTAGTGGACGTTCGGCTTCGTCAAACAGCACGTTCTCCGCCTTGACGTCGCGATGCACGACCTCGCGTGCGTGCGCGTAGTCCAGTGCCGACAGCAGTGCGCGCAACGTGGCGAGCACGCGCGGCTGGTCCTGGGTGAAGTCGCGCTGGCCGACATGCCCGCGGGCGAGATAGGGCATGGCGTAGTAAGGCAGCCCGTCGGCGGTACGGCCGACTTCGTAGATGCCGACGATGTTTGGATGTTCGAGTCGAGCGATGGTGCGCGCCTCGTTCTCGAAGCGCCGCCGGCTGACCTCGTCGGCAAGCGCCTCCGGTAGCATCACCTTGATGGCGACCTGCCGGCCCAGCGAGATCTGCTCTGCCAGGTACACCGGCGACATGCCGCCATCGCCAATGACGCGCAGTAGTTTGTAGCCAGCGATCTGCGGCATTTCGGCGGCGTCGGGCGCTTCGTTGTTCACGGCTGACATTGGGGCCCCTGATCCCGACCCGCAGCATACGCCGGGCGCGTGCACGCGACGCAAGCGGCTTCACATGCGACGCGGGCTCAACGCGGCCGCTTGCGCCGTATGTAGAGCTGCTTGCGAACCTGCGCGACCGGAGTTCCATCCGTGCCGAAGATCACGGTTTCGAACCACTGGAGATGTTTTGCCCCGGACTGGGTGGACGACCGGATTTCGTTCAGCCAACCGTCTTCGAGCACGAAGTCCGCAATCACGGTGCCACGCCCCGGCGCGATGAACCGGATATCCCCCGCCTGGTCCCACACGATGTAGTCGTCGCCCAACGCGCTCATGACGAGCAGCATCCAGAACGGATCGGTCATCGCAAACAGGCTGCCGCCGAAGTGCGTGCCCACGTAGTTCCGGTTCCAGGGGCGCATGCGCAACTCCACGCGCGCATGCCGGAAGTCGTCGGCGATGGCGGCGACATGGATGCCGGTAAACAGGAATGGCGGCCAGAGGTTGAGGACGCGCCGCAAGGTGCGCGCTGAAGCCCTTCGCATGGTCAGACCAACAGCAAGGACGACATCTTCCTGCGATACAGGCCGACCAGGTCGTCGTCCTCGACCACCCGGAATGCGTCTATCAGCAATTTCTTCGGAAGGCTGTCCTCGAAGCCGCGATCGCGCCGCAACATCTCCAGGAATTGCTCCAACCCCTCTTCGGAGTGGCCGCCGACGATGCGATGGGCGCCAAGCAGGTGGCGTGCGCGGAGGTCGTCGCCGTTGGCGGCAACCGCGGCTTCCAGCACTTCGGCCGGCGGCGCGTCTTTCAGCAATGCAGCGAAGCCCAGCCGTGCGCGCGCCTTGATGGTGCGGTCGTCGGTGGCGAGATTGGCGGGCAGGGCGTCGAGCAGCTGTTCGGATTCGCTGGTCGCGCCGGTTCTGAGCAGCGCCAGCGCGAGATCGAGTGTGTGTTCGCCTTTGTCCGGTTCGGCTTCGACCTGCTTGCGCAGACGCATGACTTCTTCGTGCGGATCGGCTTGAACAACAGGAATGTCTTCAACCGTAGCATCGGCAGAGGCCTCGGCCGGTTCGATACCGTGATGTTTCAGGAATTCGCGCACTTCTGCCTCTGGCAGCGCTCCCTGGAACCCATCGACTAGCTGACCGTCCTTGACCAGGTAGACCGTCGGAATCGAGCGGATCTGGAATGCCGCGGCAATCTGCTGCTCTTGTTCGGTATCGACCTTGGCCAGGAGGAATGCGCCGTTGTAGGCATCCGCCAGTTTTTCGAGGATGGGCCCAAGCGCCTTGCACGGCCCGCACCAGCTGGCCCAGAAATCAACCAGGACCGGGACTTCCATCGATTTCTTCAGGACGTCGTTCTCGAAGCCGTCGGTGGTGGCGTCGAAGACATGGGGTTTGAGGGTGTCGGGGGCCATGGCACGTACCGTGAGTGTCGAGAGGATGAGGAGATTGTGACAGCCTGGCTTGAATCCAACCTGCCAATGCAGGAAAACCTGCGCGGCGGGTATAAGGAGCCGTTTCGAAATGAAAATAACCACATGACCGACACTCGCGGGGCCTATCGCAAAAACGAGTCGTCGTCTCCGCGCCCGCGCGGGAGCGACGCGCAACCGCAACGCGATCTGAAGTTTGCCGCAGTTGCGGGGGCGCTGCTTTTCAGCGCGGCGGTGCTCGGCTTTGGCAGCGCGATCGATGGCTATTCGCAGCTACGCCATCCCGTAGCGCTCCTGGGTGCCACCGGCATTCCGGGGGCCGCGGCGTTCAATCTGATCGCTTTCGTGATTCCAGGCTTGGTGGCCGTGTGCATCGCGTGGCAATTGCGCTCACGACTGCAGCGGGATGCGGCTTGGCCAGCGCGCATTGGTGCGTCGCTGGCATTGCTCAGCGCGCTGGCGTTCGCCGCGCAGGGCCTGTTTGCAATGGATCCCGCAAATCTGGACGCGCCGGCGAGCCGTTGGCACTACGTGACGTGGATGCTGTGGTGGATTGCGTACGTGCCCGCCGGGCTGCTGCTGGCTGCCGGGGTACGCGGCGTGCAACGGTGGCACGTGTTTGCCGCCGCGAGTGCGGCCACCGCAGTCGTTGTCGGCGTGTGTGCGTTGCTTCCTGCGGATGTCCTGCCAGCGGGCATCGTGCAACGAATCGGATTCCTGGCGTGGCTGTCCTGGTGTTGCATGCAACCAGAATCGACTTCGTGAGGCTTCACCGGCCCGGTCAATCAAATTCACGCCGTTGAAAATCCCACAATGCGAGCAGCGTCACCGCCACGCCGCCGATCATCCCGGCCTGCACCACGAACCCGGACCACTGGCCGTCCCCGGCAATCACCTGCACCGGCATGGACCACGGATACCAGTGCCCGAAGCGTTCCGATTGCGCCAGCAGGAAACCAGCGACGGTCGCGACCATGCCCACCGCAACCGATACGGTGAAGCTGCGCCAGCGGATTGCGATCCAGGTGTGCAGCGCGGTGATCAACAGCGCCGCCACGGAGATCGCGGCGAGGTTTTCAATGATGAAACGCCAGGGGATCGAGCCAGCGATTCCCGTCTGTGGCTTGAGGATGGACAACAGCAGTCCACCGGCGGGAATCAGGACTGCCAGCAGTATCGTCGCCAATAGCAGCATGCTGGTGAGGGCGAAGAGCTTCGACAGGTAATGCGCGTGGCGCGGCACCGGCAGGGCCAACAGGTATTTCCACTGCCGGTTTCCGTGTTCCAGGCCCGCCAGCAGCGCCGCCTGCAAGGTGATGAACAGTGGCAGCATGAGGAAGGCCCACATGGTCAATTGCCCCACGGCGAAGAATTGCCACGCGTCGTGAGCGGCAGGAACCACCCGTTTACCCAGATCGATCACCAGCAGCTGCAGGACATGCAGCGCGGTGACCGTGAGCGGTGCGATCAGGCACATCCACAAGGCCAGCGTGCCCTTGAGCTTGAGCAATTCAGCCGACATCGCGCGCAGAAGTACAGGTGTTCTCACGCGCCGGACTCCGTTTGGTTAGTGAGGTCGAAGAACAACGATTCCAGCGTCGGGCGTTCGCGGTGGAAACCGCTGATGTCCGCGCCCGATGCCACCAGTTCATGCAGAAGTTGCGCGTCCGGGCGGCGCGGCTCAACGATTTCAACGCGGTCGTCGCCGGTTCGCCGCGCGAGCTCTCCGATCGCATGCAGACGTTCGATCACACGATCGTGGTCGGCGGTTACCAGCAGCAGGCGGCCACGCAAGCGATCGCGCAACGCGTCAAGGCGTCCCTGGTAACGCAGAGTGCCCGCCTGCAGCACCCCGATGTGGCTGGCGACCTGTTCCACTTCCGCCAGCAGGTGGCTGGACAGGAAGACGGTGATCCCGCTGTCGGCAGCCAGGCTGCGCACGAGCGCGCGCATGTCGAGCGTGCCGCCGGGGTCGAGGCCGTTGCCGGGTTCGTCGAGGATCAACAGGCGGGGCTCGTTGAGCAGGGCAAGGGCCAGGCCCAGCCGCTGACGCATGCCGAGCGAGTAATGCGCGACCTTGCGCCGCGCATCGGCGCCCAAGGCCACGCGTTCCAATGCGGCATCCACACGGCTACTCGGCGCGCCAAGCAGGCGCCGTGTGATTTCCAGATTGTCGCGGCCGCTCAGGTGCGGATACAACGACGGCGACTCCACCAGCGCGCCGACATCGCGCAAGGCGCTCGCATCGACGGTGCGCAACGTGTGGCCGAACAGGGCGATGCTCCCCGCCTGTGGTTTCAGCAGACCGAGCAGCAGGCGGATGGTGGTGGTCTTTCCCGATCCGTTGGGCCCGAGAAATCCATACACGCCACCTGCCGGCACCACGAGATCGAGATCGACCACGCCATGTTCCTGATCGAAGCGGCGGGTGAGGCGTTGGGTGCGAATGGCGTCCATGCCGCGAAGTATGGCGACGTGTCGACGCGACGCACCGGGCCGCTAGTCATCATGACATTCAACATCCGCACGCCGGTCCCTTGGCGAACACAGTCGGGCGTTGCGTTCGGGCAAGGCTCATGGCCAACCGTCATGACGCTTTGCGCACTCGCGAAGCGGGTGCAGGGGTCTGGCATAGTCGACTGTTGCCTCGCCGCGTCACGCCATGTCCCGTCTCCTGGTCTTCCAGCACGTCGCCGCCGAACCGCTGGGCACGCTCGATCCGCTGATCCGGCGGCGCGGCCATCGCGTCCGTTTCGCAAATTTCGAGCGCCATCCCGATGCGCAGCCCAATGTCGATCGCTACCGCGGGCTGATCGTGCTTGGCGGACCGATGAACGTCGAAGACCAGGCGCAGCGACCGCATCTTCGCACCGAACTTCGCGCGATCGAACGCATGCTGGAACAGGGAAAGCCGGTGCTCGGCATCTGCCTCGGCGCGCAGCTGCTCGCGCATGTGCTGGGCGCGCCGATCCGGCGCCAGAAGGAACCGGAGATCGGCTGGTATCCGCTGCGGACAACGGCCACAGGACGCGCCGATCCGGTGCTGTCGCCGCTGGGCGAAAGTGCGCCCGTGTTCCAGTGGCACGGCTATCACTTCGACATACCGAGCAGCGCGGCGCACCTGGCTCGAACCGACAGCTGCGAACAACAGGCGTTCCGCTGGGGCGACAACGCCTACGGGTTCCAGTTCCACATGGAGATGGACAAGCGCCTGATCGAGCGCTGGCTGATGACGCCGGTCTACCGCGACGAACTGGCTGTCTTCGCAGCGTCGCAAGCCGGATACCAGATCAACGAAGCAACGATCCGGGCTGCGACGCGGCAGCACATGGCCGTGATGCAGGCCAATGCGGATGCGGTATTCAATGGATTCCTCGACCTCGTCGGCCGTCCGCGGCGTCGTTACACGCTGCCGTCGCGGGAATGGGTATGAACGAGGTGCGCATTCATGCGGGCTCGGCCAGCAGCGTGCCGATCTCCGCACCAAGCCGCAGGTCATCGACCAGGCCGAAGTGCTGTCGCCGCAACACGCCGCGGCGGTCGATCAGGCACAGCGATGGCGTGCCTTGCATGGCATATGCCTGCATCGTCAGCGGCAACGGGTAGGCCGACGCATCGTCGCTGCGGTAGGCATCGACGCCAACCGGATAGGCGACGCGGTTCTCGCGGAGGTAAACCTCCAAGGCCGTGGGCGCCATCGCGTGGTGGTGCTCGAACACCGTATGCAGTCCGATCACCGCCAGGTCGCTCTGCGCGAATGCCTGCGCGACCTTCAGGCTCTGTGGCACCGCATGCTGCACGCAGCCGGGGCACAGCATCTGGAAGGCGTGCATCAGCACGGGCCGGCCGCGCAACGAGGCGAGTGTCAACGGCTCGGTGTTGAACCATTGCGACACCGACCACTCCGGCGCGATTCGCTGCGTGCTCATCCGTGCCTGAGCTTCATCGCCAGAATGGTGGCCGACAAACCGAACGTGACGATATTGGAGACGATCATCGGCCACGAGTGCAGCGCGATGCCATACACAAGCCAGAACGCGATGCCAATGGTGAACACCACGTACATGCCCAGCGAAATGCTGCGTGTGTCCTTGCTGCGGATGGTCTTGATGGCTTGCGGGACGAAGGCCGCCGTCGTCAGCACGGCGGCGACGTACCCGGCCCATTCCAGATTCATGGCGGTGGGGTTCCAGGCTGCTTGTAAACGGTCCCGTCCTTCATCACGAAATCGACCTTGAGCACGTTGTTGATGTCGGCGATGGGATCACCCGCCAGCGCGATGATGTCGGCGCGCTTGCCCGCCTCGATCACGCCCTGGTCGTCGACGCCGAGTACCTCTGCCGCGCGGATGGTTGCCGACTGCAACGCGTACGCCGGCGGCATGCCGGCTTCGACCATGTACAGGAACTCGCGCGCGTTGTCGCCATGCGGGCCCACGCCCATGTCCGTGCCGAACGCGATCTTGACACCGGCC
>JBDSEX010000076.1:0-3030 GCA_039919835.1 Luteimonas sp. | reverse complement strand
ATGGCACCGGGCGCGAACTTGCGGCCGTGTATGTGCCGACCACGCCCAATCCGACCTCAGGTTATCTGGAAATCGTGCCGGTGGAAAAAATGACGCCCACGGACTGGACCGTGGACCAGGCGATGAGCTTCATCATCTCCGGTGGGGCGGTGGCTCCGGATACGATTCCGTTTTCGGCGCCGCGCGCGATTGAGTGACGCTCCCAAGCAAAGATGGCCGCGGCCGCGGCCGCGGCTCGTGATGCCGAGCATTGAAGTGTTTTGTCATCCGATGAAAGCCGGCACAGTGGAGCTGCCGGCGCTTGCAAAGGCGTCACCGCTTTCGCCGGAATGACGCAAACAAATCCAAGTGACTCCTGACGATTTCCTGCCCGCAAACGAACAAGCACACGCCATGAACCCACGCCCGTTGGACGACCGCGCCGTCAAACTCTTTGTCGCACTCGCCGCATTCTTCTGCGTCAATGCGGTGCTGGCCGAATTCATCGGGGTGAAGATCTTCGCGCTGGAAGACACCATCGGCATCGCGCCATTCGAGTGGAACCTGTTCGGCCAAACCGGTTCCCTGAGTTTCACTGCCGGCACGTTGCTGTGGCCGGTCGTGTTCCTGTTCACCGACGTGATCAATGAATTCTTCGGCCGGCGCGGCGTGCGCATGATTTCGTGGATCGCGGTTGCGCTCATCGTGTACGGCTTCATGTTCGCGTTCGCAGCCATCGCACTGGCGCCGGCAGGGTGGTGGGTGAAGGCCGCGGAAGCGCAAGGCGTACCGGATTACCAGGCGGCATTCGCAGCCGTTTTCGGGCAGGGTATGTGGACCATCGCCGGCTCGGTGGTGGCGTTCCTGCTCGGCCAGCTGATCGATGTCGCGGTCTTCCACCGCATTCGCCGCGTCACCGGCGAGAACCACGTCTGGCTGCGCGCCACCGGTTCGACTGCGGTTTCGCAACTGGTCGACAGTTTTGTCGTCCTTTACATCGCCTTCGTCCTCGGCCCGCAGCACTGGCCCATTGCGCAGTTCCTCGCGATCAGCAGCGTGAACTACGCCTACAAGATGCTGGCGGCGTTCGCGCTGATCCCGTTTATCTACCTGATGCGCCGGGTCATCAACCGCTATCTGGGCAGCGACCGGGCATCCGAGTTGCGTGACGCCGCCGCAGCGTCTTAGCGTGGTCCGGACCCCTCTGTCTCCATCATCGGTCGGATGGGTTTCCGGCGACGCGAGCTAGAGCCAACCTGCGCCAGGATGACCGACAAATGACCTTTGGCCCATGCCATCGCCTCTCACACGGGCGAGCCTCGGGTGTTGTACAACCCGTATCACCCTCCGCAGCCTTCGCGCTCAGTCGATGCGGCACTCACATTCAATGTAGTCCAAGGAGTTCGCCATGATGTTTCGCATGCCCGCCGGCAAGCACGTTTTCCTTGCCCTGGCCATTGCCGCCGCACTCGGCGCCTGCGCCACCACGCCGGGCGGTTCCGGCTCGCCTGCAAGCAGTCAGGTTGCTGCAACCAAGGCGACGCGCCTCAACGTGATGTACGACCAGTACTGGGAGGAGGTTCTCAAGCTCAATCCGGTGCAGGCCACGTTCCAGGGGGATGCGCGCTACAACGACCAGTTGCCCGATTCCGGCAGCGTCCAGTACCGCCAGCAATCACGTGTGTTTACCGAGAACTGGTTGAAGAAGGTCGAAGCGGTCGGTGATAAGGGCCTCACCGGGCAGGACCTGCTGAGCTACCAGATCTTCGTGCGCGATTCCAAAAATTCGCTGGAATCGGACCAGTTCCCCGGCTGGATGATGCCCGTCAGCCAGATGGGCAGCATGGCGAGCCTGGCGGTTCAACTTGGATCCGGCACGGGCGCGCAACCGTTCAAGACGGTCAAGGATTACGACAACTGGCTGGCGCGCGCCAGCCGCCTCCCGGTGCTGTTCGATACCGCCATCGGCAACATGCGCGAGGGCATGAAGGCGGGCGTGGTGCAGCCGAAGGCGCTGATGAGCAAGGTGCTTCCGCAGCTCGACGCGCTGATCAAGGACAAGCCCGAGGATACCTTGTTCTGGGGACCGATCACGTCGATGCCCGCCACCTTCACCCCGGCCGAAAAAGACCGCCTCACCACCGCCTATCGCGCCATGATCGGCGGCCAGATCATGCCCGCCTACAAGGAACTCCGCGACTTCATCGCCAACGACTACCTTCCCGCAACGCGCGCGACCTATGGCCGCGACAAGCTGCCCAACGGGTTGGCCTGGTACGCCTTCAATGCCCGCAATTCGACCACGACCGACATGTCGCCGGCACAGATCCACCAGATCGGACTGGATGAGGTTGCGCGCATCCACGGCGAGATCCGCAAGGTCATGGTCGCGACCGGTTTCAAGGGCGACCTGCAGGACTTCTTCAAGTTCATGCGCACCGACAAGCGCTTCAACTACAAGACCGAAGGCGACCTGCTCAAGCACTATCGCAGCCTGGAAGCCAGGATCGACGCGAACGTGCCAAAGCAGTTTTCGTTGAAACCGAAAGCCGGGTTCGAGATCCGCCCGGTGGAACCCTTCCGCGCGCAGTCCGCGGCCGGCGGCGAATACCAAGGCCCGAGCGAGGACGGCACGCGCCCGGGCATCTTCTACGTCAACACCTTCGACCTGCCCACGCGCAAGACCTGGGATGCCGAGGATCTGTACCTGCACGAAGCCATCCCCGGCCATCATTTCCAGATCGCGCTGCAGCAGGAACTGACCGGCCTGCCGAAGTTCCGCCGCTTCGGTGGCGAGACCGCCTTCATCGAAGGCTGGGGTTTGTACGCCGAATCGCTGGGCAAGGAAGTGGGCGTCTATACCGATCCGTACAACTATTTCGGTTATCTGCAAAACGAGCTGTGGCGTGCGATCCGTCTTGTTGTCGACACCGGTTTGCACAGCAAGGGGTGGTCGCGCGAGCAGGTGATCAAGTACATGCTCGACAACTCCGCCGAAAGCGAAACCCAGTCCACCGCCGAAGCCGAACGCTACATCGCGTGGCCGGGCCA
>JBDSEX010000073.1:0-3838 GCA_039919835.1 Luteimonas sp. | reverse complement strand
GTGGCCGCCTGTACGAAACCCGGCGCGCGCTGATCGAATGTTGTGTCGCGAGCGAACACCTGTCGCTGGTCGCGCCGCAGGGCGCGCTGTACGGCTTCCCGGCGGTGGTCGGCCAGGCCGCGATCGGCTTCGACGACCATGCCTTCGCGCTTGAAATGCTCGAGACCGAAGACGTGCTGATCGTGCCCGGTTCCAGCTTCAACGTGCCGTACCGCAACCATTTCCGCGTCACGCTGTTGCCCCAACCGGATGAACTGCGTGAAGTGTTCGCGCGCATCGAACGCGTCCTGTCGCGGCGCGTGCAGACGGATTCCGCGCAGCGGATCGCGGTCGCATGATGCGCAGATCGTCTCCATCCCTGTTGCCGACCCTGGCTGCCATCGCGTTGCTCGCGGGGCTTGTCCTCCTGGCCGCATGCAGCACCACCCTCGACGCGCGCAAAGGACACCGTGGCATGCACCGTTACCTCGCGCTCGGCGATTCGTACAGCATTGGTGAAGGCGTTGCCGAGAACGACCGCTGGCCGATGCAGCTTGCACGTGGGTTGCGTGCACGGGGCATCGCACTCGCAGAACCGCGCATCATCGCCAGGACCGGCTGGACCACCGACGAACTGGATGCCGCCATCGATGCGGCGGAACCACTGGGCGAATTCGACTTCGTCAGCCTGCTGATCGGCGTCAACAACCAATACCGCGGCCGCGATGTCGACAACTACCGCGTGGAGTTCGCGGCGCTGCTGGAACGCGCGATCGGTTTCTCCGGCGGCCGTACGGAGCGCGTGCTGGTGCTGAGCATTCCGGATTGGGGCGCGACGCGTTTCGGCAGCGGATCCGGACGCGATCTCGGCAAGGTGTCGCGCGAACTCGACGACTACAACGCGGCGGCGAAATCCATTTGTGCGGCACGCGGGGTTGCCTTCGTCGACATCACGCCAGTCAGCCGCGAGCGCGGCGACGAGACCGGGATGCTTGCCGAGGATGGCCTTCACCCGTCGTCCGCGATGTATGCCGCCTGGGTGCAACAGGCATTGCCCGTGGCCGCGCAGCTGCTCGCCGCCCCATGACGCCGCTATGACGCCGCTGGAGCGCGGGGACGCGCGCGCCATCGCCACGCACTACCTCCCCAGCCGATTCCATTACCACTACGCCAAGGCGAAGCTCGGCAGCGATCCGTTGTATGCCGGTGTCGCCGATGCGTTGCGCGGCAGCACGGCGCCGCTGCTCGATCTTGGCTGCGGACTTGGATTGCTGGCACACACGTTGCGCGCGCATGGCGTGGTGCTGCCGTACCACGGCGTCGACAGCGATGCTCGCAAGATCGCGCTGGCGCAATTGGCGGCGCGCAATGCCGGGCTGGACGACGCGCGTTTCGACGTCATCGATCTTGCGGAGACGATCCCCGCGCACAACGGCAGCGTCGCGCTGCTGGATGTGCTGCAGTATTTGCCGGGCGACGCCCAGCGGCGCACCCTCGATGACGCGACCGCGATGCTGACGCCGGGGGCTCGGTTGGTCATCCGTACCGGGCTGCACGACACCTCAGGGCGCGCGCGGTTCACGCACCTGATGGATCGCGCCGGACGCATGGTCGGCTGGATGAACACTGCCCCCAAGCGGTATCCCGATGCCGACGCGTTGCGCGCGCGCCTTGTCGCCGCGGGCCTGGGCGTCAGCATCGAGCCCTGGTACGGGAAGACGCCGTTCAACAACTGGCGGATCGTGGCGACGAAACCGTCGTAGTACTCCTCCTGCCGGAGGACGAAAGGACTACTCCGGCAACACGCTCCGGTATCCCAGCGCATCCAGTCGCTGCAGCAGCAGCGCGATCGTCTCGACATTGCGCCCATGCCGTGCGCCCTCGTGCAGCAACACGATCGCGCCAGGCCGCAGGCTGCGCTCGATCCGGGCAACCACCGTGTCCGCATCCGCCGCCACTGCATCAAAGCCGCGCGCGCTCCACGCCACGCGCGCGAGTCCATGCCGTGCGAGCGACAGCGACACGAACGGATTCGACATCCCCACCACCGCGCGGAACCAGCGCGGCGCATTCCCGGTGATCTGCTGCAGAACGGCCTGGCACCGCGCGATCTCGTCGCGCATGCGTCGCGGCCCCAGCGCCCAGAACCACGCCGAAGGATGTGAGGCGCTGTGATTGCCCAGCGTATGTCCACGCCGCCCGATTTCCCGGATCGCGTCGGGCTGCTTCGCGGCGCGATCGCCGACGACGAAGAACGTCGCCTTGGCGCCGTGCGCATCCAGCAGGTCGAGGATCGCCGCCGTGTCGGTGGAGGGTCCGTCGTCGATGGTCAGCCACACGCGCTTGTCGTCCACAGGCAAGCGCGTCAGTACCGGGCTGTACAGGCGCGACTGCGGCCACAACGTGCCCCACAGGATGCCCAGGTGCGACAGCAACAGCAGCGGCAGCCCGACTCGCCAGCCATGGCGCCACCACAACGCGATCACGACCAGCTGCGATGCGCCGATGAGCCACGGCCATACCCGTGGGTGACGTGGCGGGCGATGCGGTACGGGGACGGCATGCATGGGTTCGGGCATGCGTTGATGATGCCACGCGGGTCACGGCGGGCTGCACATGAGGGCGTAGTATTTGCGCCTCCCCCGCATCCAGCCACCACCATGTCCATAGACACGGCACTGCGCCAACGCATCGAGTCCCTGCTCGCGGAACATCGCGTACTGCTGTTCATGAAGGGCGAACCGCAGGCGCCGCAGTGCGGATTTTCCGCCAAGGCGATCGGCGCGCTGGATGCGCTGGGCGTCGACTACGGCCACGTCGATGTGCTGGCCGATGCCGACCTCCGCGAGGGCATCAAGGCCTACGGCGAATGGCCGACGATCCCGCAGCTGTATGTCGATGGCGAACTCGTCGGCGGCAGCGACATCATCGAACAGATGGCGGGCAACGGCGAACTGCATGGCCTGCTCGGCGTGCCGCCGCCCGATCGCACGCCACCGCACGTCACGTTGACGCCGTCCGCGGTGCAGATGCTGCGCAAGGCGATCGACGATGCCGGCGGCGAGGTGGTGGTCAGGCTCGACATCGATCCACGCTTCCGCACCCGGCTGCACCTGGCGCCCGACGATCCGCGCGCGATCACGTCCGAGTACGAAGGCATCCGCCTGCAGTTCGATCTTGCCGGCGCGCGGCGCGCCGGTGGGCTGACGGTCGACTGGGCCGACGACGCGCGTGGCCGCGGCCTGGTGATCGACAATCCGAACGCGCCGCCGCCGGTCAAGACGATGGCGGCGGGCGACGCACGGGATCGCGTTGCGGCGGGCGCGCTGCGCATCGTCGACGTGCGTCCCGGCAGCGAACGCGCCCTGGCGTCACTGGCACTGCCGTTCCTGACCCTCGACGACGGCTTGGCGCCGTTGCAGGCATTGTCGAAAGACACCCCGCTGGCTTTCCTGTGCCACCACGGCAGCCGCAGCGCCGAAGCCGCGGAGCATCTGCGCGAACTTGGGTATCGCGAGGTCTACAACATCGAAGGCGGCATCGATGCATGGGCGGACATCGATCCGCAGGTTCCGCGTTATTGACCATTGGATGACCCGATGACGCGGCGCTATCCCGCGAATCCGCCGCCGGCATCCAGGTACGCCTGCTCCTCTGGCGTCGTGGCCCGCCCCAATTCGCGGTTGCGATGTGGAAACCGGCCGAAGCGCGCGATTGCGTCATGGTGTAGCTGCGCGTATTTCAGGTAGTTTTCGTCGAGGGCGGCCGCAAGGCCGAGCGAGCGCCGCTGGTCCGCGATGTCTTCCGAATGCTCGAACGGCAGGTAAAAGAACACCCGCAGCGCAGGATCGACGCGTGC